>CAJYAI010000036.1 GCA_913064725.1 uncultured Alteromonadaceae bacterium
CCTTGCGCCAGCCACTTCACCTCGGTGAGCTTTGTGGCCTCCTCGTCAAAGACGTCAATGAAGGTATTTCCAATAATTTTTCGCTTTGCCTCAGGCTCTGACACCCCAGCCAGTCTCGAGAGGAATCGATCTTGAGCGTCAGCGCGGATAACCTTCACACCCATATTGGAGGCGAACATGTCCATAACTTGATCGCCCTCATTGAGACGCAATAACCCGTTATCGACAAAAACGCAGGTCAGTTGATCACCAATCGCTTTATGCAACAATGCTGCGACCACTGAAGAGTCAACACCGCCTGAGAGCCCCAGCAGAACCTTATCCGAGCCAACTTGTGCTCGCACCTTCTGAATCGCGTCCTCGACAATGTTTGCTGGAGTCCACAACGCTTCGCAACCACAGAGCTCAATGACAAATCGCTCCATAATCTCTTTGCCCAACGCGGTGTGTGTTACCTCGGGGTGGAACTGAATACCGAACCATGGCTTCTCATTATGGGCCATAGCTGCGATTGGGCAGCTGTCGGTTTCCGCTGTGCGAACGAAGCCATCAGGCAGTTGTGTCACCTTGTCACCGTGGCTCATCCAGACGTCGAGTACCGAACGGCCCCGCTCGTCGGTTCGATCAGCAATCCCTGAAAACAATCGATCCTCTGCAACGCCTTGGATCTCAGCGTAGCCAAACTCGGAGGTATTAGACCCCTGAACTGCGCCCCCCATTTGTACAGCCATGGTCTGCATGCCATAACAAATGCCTAGTATGGGTAGATCGAGCTCAAATATCACTTGAGGTGCACGGGGAGAATCATCTGCAGTCACCGACTCGGGACCACCCGACAGGATAATTCCCGAAGGCTCAAAGCTGCGAATATCAGCATCAGTGACATCCCAGGCATAGATCTCGCAATAAACACCTATTTCACGTACGCGCCGAGCGATCAACTGCGTGTATTGCGAGCCGAAATCAAGAATAAGAATGCGATGCCGGTGGATGTCCTGGCTCATCGTGCCCTCGTGTTCAAATTGTGATGACTGATCAGATGATCTAATCAGCGCACTGGATAATTGGGTGCTTCTTTCGTGATGGACACATCGTGCACATGCGACTCAGACATACCTGCTGACGTCACACGGACGAACTCTGGCTTTGTTCGCATGTCATCAACGCTTGCACATCCGGCATAGCCCATGGAAGAACGTACACCACCCATCAGCTGATGAATAATGGCAGAGACTGGTCCCTTGTAAGGAACCCGCCCTTCAATGCCTTCAGGAACCAACTTTTCGGAACCCACACTGGAGTCTTGGAAATAGCGATCAGAGGAACCTTGCTTTTGGGCCATGGCTCCGATCGAGCCCATACCTCGGTAAGACTTGTAGGTCCGACCTTGGTAGAGTTCAACCTCTCCTGGGGCCTCTTCCGTGCCCGCGAACATTCCGCCGAGCATAACCGAATGCGCACCAGCGACCAGCGCTTTTGCGATATCGCCTGAGAAGCGAATGCCGCCATCGGCTATGAGCGGAACCTCCGTCTCTGCGATGGCAGCAGCGACGTTAGATACCGCGCTGATCTGCGGAACACCCATGCCAGTCACAATACGTGTGGTACAAATTGACCCGGGGCCAATCCCGACTTTTACGCCATCAGCACCCGCCTCAACCAGAGCCCGCGCTGCATTAGCGGTCGCAATATTGCCGCCAATCACATCGACCGAGGGGAAATTGTCTTTTATCCAGCGAACGCGACTCAGCACGTTGAGTGAGTGTCCGTGGGCTGTATCAACAACAAGCACATCGACACCGGCCGTCACGAGAGCCTCAACCCGCTCGTCGGTATCCGTACTCGTGCCTACGGAAGCACCTACACGCAACTGCCCAAATTTATCCTTACAGGCGTAGGGGAAGGATTCCGCTTTATCAAAGTCCTTCACGGTAATAAGTCCTTTGAGACTGCCCGCATCATCGACTACGAGGATTTTTTCGATCCGATGCTGATGTAACAGTCTTTGCACCTCATCAGACGTCGCACCCTCCTTTACCGTCACGAGCTGGTTACGCGGCGTCATAATGGCCGAAATCGATTGGGATGTGTCTGTCTCAAACCGCAGGTCTCGGCGAGTCACGATTCCCGCCAGATCCCCATTCTTCATGACAGGAACGCCGGAGATGCCGTGGGCTCGCGTCAAATCAATCAACTCAGCGATCGTCGCTGTGTGATCGATAGTAATGGGGTCCTTCACAACCCCGCTCTCAAACTTCTTCACACGTCGGACTTGCTCGGCCTGCTCCTGAATTGTGAAATTTTTATGGACAATGCCAATGCCACCCTCTTGCGCAAGCGCTATGGCAAGGCTGGCCTCCGTGACGGTGTCCATCGCAGCCGACACCAAAGGCACGTTTAAACTGATGTTCCGAGTCAGCCGCGTAGCCAGCGACACGTCTTTTGCAGTCACCTCTGAGTAACCTGGCAAAAGGAGTACATCATCAAATGTTAGCGCTTCCTGAGCGATACGTAACATCAAGACCTCGTGGTGGTCGCGGCGAATAGGCACAATATTGTACGCTTAAGGTTACACTCGAACAATCTCGAGGGAACCGAAAAACACGATGTCACTGCCTAGCCCGCCACCCGTTAGCGTGAGCGAACTTAATCGCAAAGCAAAGTCACTCCTGGAAAACCAACTGGGAGAGGTGTGTGTCGAGGCGGAGATTGGCGACCTGTCAAAGCCCAGCTCTGGCCACTGGTACTTCACGCTGAAGGACGCGCGCGCGCAACTGCGATGCGCTATGTTTCGTCGCGCCAATGTGCGAGTTCGTTTCCAACCAAAATTGGGCGACTCAGTCGTGGTGAGAGGCCTACTGTCAATTTACGAGGCGCGTGGTGACTACCAGCTGATTGTCGATGATATGCAAGCCTCCGGTGACGGCGCCCTGCAGCGAGAACTCGAAGCGCTGAAGCAGCGACTGCAAGCCGAGGGACTCTTTGCATCAGACCGTAAACTACCCGTGCCAATACACTGCGAGCGTATCGGCGTGATCACATCGCCTACGGGCGCGGCAATCGAAGACATCATCAGCGTCCTGGGTCGGCGATCGCCCTCGAGCGAGATTGCCCTCTTCCCCGTACCGGTTCAGGGCTCAGGCGCCGCCCAACAGATAGCGGATGCCATCGACAAGGCCAATACACTTGTGGCAGAAAACATTCGGACCATCGACGTGCTAATTGTCGGCAGGGGCGGTGGATCGCTGGAAGACCTGTGGTCTTTTAATGAGGAAGTTGTAGCGCGCGCCATTGCTCGTTCTAACATCCCCATTGTGTCCGCCGTAGGGCATGAAATCGACTATAGCATTGCCGATCTCGTGGCCGATGTCAGAGCCGCAACCCCTTCACAAGCCGCTGAACTTGTCACACGGGACACCGAGGAGTGGCTTCAGCACATAGACAGCCAGGCGGCTCAACTCAACATGTTGGTTCAGCGGAAGTTGGCTGCCCAACAAGCATCACTCGCCCACTTAAAAGCGCGGCTGCGACACCCGAGGCACAGACTGAACCTCATTCGAGAGCAACTTAAAAGCGCGCGCGATAGAGCCGCACTCCTAATCCAGCAGCGTCTCACACGAGAGCGCCAAATCGTTAATCAGATTCGGCGAGACCTGAGGGCTGTGTCACCAACGATGATCACTCGAAAGCAAAAAGACACTGTGGCACGCTTGCACCAGCAGCTTCCTTCGCTAATAGCAGCGGTGCTCAACCGCCAGACAGATAGAGTGATGCATCTCACTCAACTGCTGACATCACTCGGTCCTGCGTCAACACTCGAACGCGGGTACGCTATCGTGACCTCAGTGAACGAGGGGGTGGTAAGGGACAGTAAGACCGTTTCAGTGGACTCTGAGATCACAATCCGCCTGCACCGGGGTGGCATGACGTCTGTTGTTACCGAGACCCATGATGAGCCCAAACCCGCTTAATATTTAGCGGGTAGCCGAGTGTTAATGACAATATGGCGCCCTTCGAACCGGATATACTCGCCAATCGTTAGATCCTTAAGGATACGGGCAACCATCTCGCGAGATGCACCCACTCGGTCCGCGATGTCCTGCTGCGTTAACTTCTCGGGGACGAATAATGTGCCATCACCCCGCTCGTGAGACAGGTCCATCAAGACATTGGCAACACGACCGTAGACATCCTGGAGGGCCAGATTTTTTACATCAGTCGTCAGCTTTCGAACACGCGCAGCGAGATTGCCAAGAAGCTGCTGTGTGATGCCCGGATTATCGGTCAGCACTTTCGAGAAATCTTCTTTTTTAACCACCCGAAACTGGCAGGGCTCTACCGTCCTCACCGATGCAGAGCGCGCCGAGTCGTCAAGTAATGCCAACTCGCCAAAGTAGTCACCCACACCGAGCGAGTTCATGATGAACTCTTTTCCGTTCTTGTCACTGCAATAAACCTTTACCCGACCCGACTCAATCACATACAGCGCATCGGCCGGCTCATTCTCCTGAATGACAACCGTATTTTTGGGGTAGGACTCCGACGTGCTCGAATCCTCGAGCGCCGCCAACTCTTCATTTCTGAGGCCATGAAAAATTTCGACTTGGTCCAGCATGGTCACATTCTCTTTGTGCAATATTCACAATTGTAACTGAAGCACTCGCTCTCGCATATCCCCACTAGTGCAAAGTCTCAGGCGCGATATACTTAAATTCGATAAAACAAGGTGATTGGCTCAATTTTGGCGGCAAAAATAGATTTTATTCAGGTATCAACCCTCGGATTAAGGCTTGTACCCACGTTAAGCAGCCTGACTGAGCATTGCTCCGATGAGCTTGCGGATGACCTTGGTGCGCTCGTAAGGGCCATTGAGCGGCTAAGTAGTGCCGTAAATGGCGGGCAAACCAACCGCCACGACCTGCTGAATGCCGTAGCAGCGGTCAAGGGCTATTCCGAAATGCTCCTCGATTCTGCTGATGAGGCTCTGATACCCGTCCGCGACCAGGTGGACGAGATTGCGAGCGCCCTGTCACAGACCTCGCAAACACCCGAGAGCCTCCCCGCCACATCACGTGCACTGGACAGTCTTACCGGCTGCAGCATCTTGGTGGTTGACGATTTACCCGAGAACTTGGATCTAATGTCACGTTTGTTGCAGAAAATGGATTGCGATGTCATCACTGCAAACTCTGGACGGGATGCGCTCAGCATGCTGGCAGAAAGACCTGTTGATATTGTACTACTCGACCTTGTCATGCCTGATATTGGTGGGCGGGAGGTGCTAGCTCGCATAAAGGCCGACGAGCAGCTGAGAGCCCTACCCGTCATTATGATCTCGGGTCAGCAGGATATGGATCACATCATCGACTGCATTCAGATTGGAGCGGACGACTATCTCCTAAAGCCTGTGAACTCGGTATTACTCAATGCCCGCATCAAGTCGGGTATTGAGCGCAAGCGTTGGCACGACAAGGAAGAGCAATACCGAGAGCAACTGGAAAAAAGAGAGCAATTTATTCGTCAGACGTTTGGCCGCTACATATCGGACGCCATCGTCGAAGAAATACTAGAGAAGCCCGAGGGCTTAAAACTCGGCGGCGACTTGCGCAACGTCACCTTGATGATGAGCGATATACGACGTTTTACGACGCTCGTTGAGCACCTGCCGCCAGAACAGGTCGTCCTGCTGTTGAACCGCTACCTAGGCAAGATGACCGACATCATTCTGCATCATGGTGGCACCATTGACGAATTTCTTGGTGATGCTGTATTGGCGGCCTTCGGTGCGCCCTCCGAGTCCGATCATCATGCCGAGCAGGCAGTCAACTGCGCGATTGAAATGCAATCTGCCATGGCAGACATCAATGCTATGAATGCAGACGACGGCCTCCCACATCTGGAAATGGCAATTGCGCTCAATACCGGGGAAGTCGTGGCGGGAAACATTGGATCGGAGCGACGCTCTAAATACGGATTTGTCGGCCATCAGGTTAACGTGACCTCGCGCATTGAGGACGACGCATTGCCTAACGAGATCCTTATCTCGGAGCAGACGCTTCAGGCAATCGACAACGACGTCTTTGAAGTTGGAGACAGCCGCACTCTGAATGCTAAAGGCATGGAAGGACTGCTAACCGTCTACCCGGTAATCGGAGTAAATCTAAATGGCTAGCTCGACCGTCTTACTGGTAGAAGACAATGACATTAATCGCGACATGCTGACCCGGAGATTAACTCGGGCAGGGTTAACTGTTATGACTGCAACCGATGGCGCATCGGCGCTCGATGCGATGCGGGAACATCAACCGGGCGTTGTACTCATGGATATGACATTGCCGGTGTTGAGTGGGTGGGAAGCGACAGAGAAGGCTAAGTCCGACCCCAGCGTCGCAGCCATCCCCATTATTGCACTTACGGCCCATGCGATGGCTGCCGACCGAGAACGCGCCATGAACGCCGGTTGCAGTGACTATGAAACGAAACCGATCGACTTTCCCGCCCTCTTATCAAAGATCTACCTTTTTTTAGGGGCGAATAATACGTGATCACTGCCCGACTGGGACTGAGAGCCCGCCTATATTTGGCCTCCGCCGCAATTTTGATGCTATTTGCTTTCAATGTAGGCACCCACCTCTGGGGAAGCTATGCCAGAAGTGAGAGTGTCATGGCTTATCGCATCGCAACAGAGGGCACAGCGCTAGTTCGCGGCATTCAGCAGGGATTGGCAACGGAGTATCAGCGGGTGCAGGTGTTAGCGGCGCTCAGAGAGACCAACGCTCCCATCCGCATCGCGCAGCGCGAGCAAGCCAATGCTGAGCTGTCGGAGATTTCCGATCAGTTAAGAGCGCTTGGCGGATTGAGCGATATTGAAACCGAGGCCGCGTTTAGAGATTTCTACAAATTTGCCTCGACACTGCTAGACGAGTGGGTCCGGTTTTATCGAGACTACAATGACAACTCAGTGCCATCACGCCTCGACGCCCGTCTATACGGTGACGCCACAGATAGCCTACAAGCACTGGCCGATCAGCAGAACAGCGTGGCCCTAGAGCGCTCAACTATTATCGACAACACCATTCAATTAACGGATCGGATCACCATCATCGGCTTTGTGAGTTCGATTACGATTACGTTAATCCTGATTTTGACACTGATTAGAACAACCAATGCATCACTGTTCCGCCTTAGGGTCGGAGTTGAACGGTTCGGAGCTGGAGATTTGACTCATCGGATCGATGAAAATCGAGATTCCGGCGAGATAGCAAACCTCGCGCAAACGTTTAATGAAATGTCAGCGTCGCTACAACGAGCGATGGCCGATCTGACCGATGCACGGGCTGAGGCGGAAGCGGCGAATGAAACAAAAAGTATGTTTTTAGCGAATGTATCGCATGAACTCAGAACACCGCTCAATGCCATCATCGGCTATTCGGAGATGCTGCAGGATGAATTGAGCGACGGCGAGACCCTAGATCGTGATCAATTCCATCACGATCTCACTACCATCATTTTTTCGGGTCGCCAGTTGCTGACACTGATTAACGACATTCTCGACTTATCGAAAATTGAAACCGGGAAAATGTCTGTGAGCTACGAGCCCGTAAATGTTGCTGGACTGGTTGTTCAAGTCTGTGATGCGCTCTCACCCTTGCTCGCTCAAAATAAGAATCAGTTAGAACTAGACGTTGTAGGCGCGCAGAACGCGACCATGAGGAGTGATGCGGCAAAAATCCAACAGATACTGACCAATTTATTTTCGAACGCCTGCAAATTCACCAAAAATGGCGTCATTAAGGTCACCGCCCACATCGATGACGCCGCGCTCCGTCTTAGCGTGCAAGACAACGGTATCGGCATGACCGAAGAGCAGCAGTCAAAAGTATTTCAAGCCTTCGTTCAAGCCGACAGCAATACAAGCGTAAACTACGGTGGAACAGGTCTTGGGCTAGCCATTGTCAGTAGCTTTTGCGACATGCTGGGCGGCTCAGTCACACTGAGCTCAGCACCCGGGGAAGGATCGCGTTTCGAGGTTAGTCTTCCAGTTGTCCAAGAGTGAGCTCGCGAAGGCGTTTTAGTACCGCCTCTCGCTTCTCAAGATCGCTTGCCAACTTGACGTTGCGTTTCTCCAACACGGAAACACGGTTTTCGAGCTGCCTAACCAGGGATAATGCAAGCGCTAAGACTTCAGCTCGATCATCAAGCGCCTGAGAATCGTCTGCCTTGCTGGGGTTCGAGCTCAGTAGCGCAATTAACGCGAGGCCCACGTCCGCCTCTCTCGACTCAACGGAGTCAGTGGCCGCTGCATGCCGCGTAAAATAGAGGCTAGCCTGCTCAAAATCGCGTGCGGCTAACGCGCGCATGGCTCTATCAAAGTAGGTTTCCTCAGAGACGATTTCGACGTCCGAGCAATCGCAGGACGCCTCAAGCAGTGGCTCCGGCAAATTTAGCTCGGGAAGCTGCTCAACAGAGGGGTCGGCAGTCTGATCCTCAGTGGCCATTCTTGCGTCGGTAGAGACTTGGGCTGTCTGACAGCCGAGCAAGACGCTACTCGATAGGAGTAGCACCCAAATTAGAGACAGTCTGGCAAATGGCTTCTTCATACAGCGAGAATAGCAGTCTTTGCTCATCTGGTTATGCCTAATTTACTCAGGGCGCATATGCGGAAATAGAATCACGTCCCGTATCGACGCTGAGTTAGTCAACAGCATCACCAGACGATCAATACCGATACCCTCGCCCGCCGTTGGCGGCAATCCGTATTCCAGAGCGCGTATGTAATCGTTATCGTAGTGCATGGCCTCATCATCGCCCGCGTCCTTCTCAGCAGCTTGTGCCTTGAAACGCTCGGCTTGATCTTCAGCATCATTTAGCTCACTGAAGCCATTGGCTAACTCGCGACCACCCACAAAGAACTCAAAACGATCAGTGACATCGGGATTGTCATCATTACGCCGAGCGAGCGGCGACACCTCTGTCGGATATTCGGTGATAAAGGTTGGCTTGATGAGCCTGTGCTCTACCGTCTCTTCAAAAATCTCCATATGAATTCTGCCGAGACCCCACGCCGCCTTCACATCAACGCCCAAACTCTTCAGAGCGACTGCCGCGGACTCGCGTGATGCCAACTGCTCTGACGTCATACCTGGGTTGTGAGAGAGAATGGCCTCTGTCACCGTAAGCCGATCAAAACCGTCGTTAAAGTCTATCTCGGTCTCACCACAGGGAATTACTGTCGTCCCCAAGACCTCTAGTGATAGCTCACGGAGCAGCATTTCCGTGAGATCCATAGCATCGCGATAGTCCGCATAGGCCCAGTAGAACTCCAGCATGGTGAATTCGGGATTGTGGCGCGTAGATAGTCCCTCATTGCGGAAATTCCGATTAATCTCGTAGACCTTCTCGAACCCCCCTACGGTCAATCGCTTTAAATACAGCTCGGGAGCAATACGCATGAACATCGGCATATCGAGCGCATTGTGGTGGGTCGCAAAGGGACGAGCTGTCGCACCACCGGGGATAGGATGGAGCATCGGCGTTTCGACCTCCATAAAGCCGTGGCGATCTAAAAATGAACGAATGAATGCGATCACTCGTGAGCGGATAACAAATATCTCCCTGACCTCAGGATTGGCAATGAGATCAACGTACCGTTGACGATATCGCAGTTCTTGATCAGCTAGGCCATGGTACTTATCGGGCAATGGCCGCAACGCTTTGGTCAGAAGCTGCGCTGTCTCCATGTTGATGTATAAGTCACCTTTACCGCTTTTACACAGCACGCCAGACGAGGCAACAATGTCGCCTAAGTCCCAGGTTTTAATCGCACTCAAGATCGTCTCGTCGAGCCCTTTTCGATCGATGTAGAGCTGGATGACGTCGGAGCCATCTTGAATCAAGAGAAAGGCTCCACGATTGCGTATCAGTCTACCGGCCACCGCAAACGAGCGGTTTTGTTCGATCAACCCCTCTTTCGTCTCACCGCCATACGTTGACTGCAAGTCGCCCGCCATAGCGGTGCGCCGAAAATCACTTGGAAATGCATTTCCAGACTCTCTGAGCTTCGCTAGCTTTGAGCGGCGCTCAGCGATCAGCTTATTGTCGTTTTCTGTCGTCGTTGACACCGGGTCGGTCATACACGTTCCTAGTTTATAAACCTTTTTTTAATGAGGCCTCAATAAAGGGGTCAAGCGCACCATCTAACACTGCTTGTGTGTTTCGATTCTCAACGCCTGTTCGTAAATCTTTAATGCGAGAATCATCCAAGACATAAGATCGTATCTGGCTGCCCCAGCCTATGTCGGCCTTACTGTCTTCCATCGCCTGCTTCTCAGCACTTCGCTTGAGCATCTCCATTTCGTAAAGCTTTGCTCTGAGCTGCTTCATGGCGTTGTCTTTATTCTGATGCTGTGAGCGCTCGGTTTGACAGCTCGTCACAATGCCTGATGGCTCGTGTGTGATACGTACCGCCGAGTCAGTCGTATTCACATGCTGCCCACCTGCGCCTGACGAGCGATAAGTATCAATGCGCAGATCAGCGGGGTTAATATCGATCGCGATGTTGTCATCAATTTCTGGCGAAACAAACACCGATGAAAATGACGTGTGCCGTCGACCACCGCTGTCGAAAGGTGATTTGCGAACTAAGCGGTGCACGCCGGTTTCCGTTCTGAGCCAACCAAAGGCGTATTCACCCTGAAATTGGACGGTGGCGCTTTTGATGCCAGCCACTTCACCTGCTGAAACTTCAGTCAACGTAGCTTTGAATCCCTTACTTTCGCCCCACCGCAGGTACATTCGAAGCAACATCTCCGCCCAGTCCTGCGCCTCTGTTCCGCCAGATCCCGCCTGAACATCTAGGAATGCATTGTTGGGGTCCATCTCTCCGGCGAACATGCGCCGAAACTCGAGGGTCTCGAGCTGTGCGATAAGCTTTTCAATGTCGCTGGCCACCTCATCGGCCGTTTCTTGGTCGCCTTCTGCTTGAGCAAGCTCTAGCAAGGCAACGCCGTCCTCGTGTCCGGTATCCAGCGTTTCAATGGTATGAACGACCAGTTCGAGACCTGACCGCTCTCGCCCCAAACTCTGAGCTCTCTCAGGGTCGTCCCAAATACTTGGCTCAGCTAGCTCGAGCTCAACCTCAGCTAACCGGTCTTTTTTAGTGGGAAAGTCAAAGATACCCCCGAAGCACGTCAGTACGAGCACGAATATCTTTCAATTGATTTATCAGGGGAGCAATTTCCACGAAGCGTACCGGTCAGACCATGCGGCGCAGAGTTTATCCGAGCGCGCTCCTTTGTTCCAGAAAGTCAGCTAATGGATCGAGGCCAAATAGCATCTAATTGGAGCTGCAGCGAACGCTCACCCCGAAATGCATTGACTGAGGGGCGATAGACACACCCCATGCGGGCAGGGCGCTGTGTCATCCACTCGGCAACATCGACATTAAATGCAATCGCATCAATTAGGTCCGAGTTCGCTCGCAGTTTAAATTTAAGGTGCTTTTCACCAACGACACGCATATCAGCTATATCAAATGCACCATCAAATGAGGGTGCCTCGAAACACTGCCCCCACGGTCCCCCTGACTCCAGGGCTTCGGCAAGCTCTAAGGTCAGCTCCTCTGACCGAAGTTCGCCATCAGTTACGTGAACGTGATCGGGCAGTCTACCGCCCAGAGCGTCGGAGACGGATTTATTGAAGGCGTCCCGAAATCTCGGTAGATGTGTTTCAGAAAGGCTGAGTCCAGCGGCCATAGCGTGCCCACCAAACTTGGAAATCAAGTCGGGATTGAGCGTCGCGACGCGATCCAGAGCATCTCTCAGATGTAATCCCGGTACCGAACGTCCAGATCCCTTCAGCTCACCATCACCCGCTTGCGCGAAAATGATCGTAGGGCGATGAAACCGCTCTCGGATTCTTGACGCGAGTATGCCAACGACACCTTGATGCCAATCATCTCGATAGAGCGACAGACCAAAGTCGCTGTCAGTCACCGAAAATTCTCCACTGTCCAATAGCGCAAGCGCGTCAGCCTGCATGGAACCCTCAATTTCCCGTCGCTCACGGTTGTAATCATTGAGTTGGGTAGCGAGGGGGCGTGCCGCCGCCGAAGATTCAGCCAGCAGGCACTCAATGCCCACTGACATATCATCCAAACGTCCCGCCGCGTTGATCCGTGGTCCTGCTATAAACCCAAGATCGGTAGACGATACTGATCGGATATCACGCCCGGCTACCTCAAAGAGCGCCTCGATACCAGGTCTCGCGCGACCAGCACGCATGCGTGCCAAACCCGCCGCCACTAAGATACGGTTATTTTTATCGAGTGGAACAACATCGGCCACAGTACCCAAGGCCACTAGATCGAGCGCGTCTGCTAGATTCGGCACAGCTATCCCTGACGACTCAAACCATCCACGTCTCCTGAGCTCGGCTCGCAGTGCCGTGAGCACATAAAACATGACTCCAACACCGGCCAGCGCTTTGCTGGGGAAGGCACATCCCGGCTGGTTGGGGTTTACAATGACATCTGCCTCGGGGAGTGCTGCACCGGGGAGATGGTGATCGGTCACAATCACGCTCATACCCAGCATACGAGCTGCCATGACACCGTCAATACTCGCGATCCCATTGTCGACTGTCATCAAAACATCTGGCTGGTATTGCGCCGCAATGCCCACAATCTCAGGTGTTAGCCCGTAACCAAATTCAAATCGGTTGGGTACCAAATACACCACCTCTGCCAAGCCCATTTGCTTCAACACCGATACCGCAAGTGCACAACTCGTCGCACCATCAGCGTCGAAATCACCGACAACCACGACGCTGGCTTGAAATTCAATGGCGTCCGCCAGCATCTCAGCAGCCTCTTGGGCTCCTTTTAATGCTGCGGGAGGTAAAAGTTGGTTAAGTGGCAGGCTAATGTCATCTATGCGATCGACACCACGGTTAGCGTAGATCTGCTTTAACACCGTAGACATTGACGCCTGACTCAAGGCAGGTGAAATAGAACCGTGTCTGTGTTCGATCTTGCCCGTCATCAGGCGCGACAATGCGTCGCCATATAGGCTTGTACGTCGCTTAGATTGTTAGGTAACACGTCGAATGCCTCTGGACGCTCGAACAGATCGGCCAAGTGGCTCGGGAGTTGCGCCTCAACACCAATACCAGACGCCTCTATCGCGGCCGGGAACTTGGCTGGATGCGCGGTAGCAAGGGTCACCGTGGCAGTACCACTTCCCGTTTCACAAGCTCGCGCAGCCTTCGTACCAATAGCTGTGTGAGGATCGACCAGATAACCGTTTCGCGACCAGATGTGGGCAATTTCGTCGCAAGTTTCACTGTCTGAGCAACGGTGACTAGCAAACAATACACGAGCGTCGGACAAGGCAGCATCAGGTAATGCCAAACCGCGATCAGCAAAGGTTGCCATCCACTCATTCAATAGGCTTCCGTCACGACCTGCTAGGTCAAACAATAGACGCTCAAAGTTCGACGAAATCGTAATGTCCATACTCGGTGACAGCGATGGCTCCAATGTCAGACGTGAGTAAACGCCTTCAGTGAGAACACGGTGCAACACATCATTTCGGTTCGTAGCAATAATTAGCTTGTCGATCGGAAGTCCCATTTTCTTTGCCAAATAGCCGGCAAAGATGTCACCAAAATTTCCGGTGGGAACGGAGAAGCTGGTTGGTTTATCGATCCGACCCAAGGCCAGCGCTGAATAAAAGTAATACACAATCTGAGCCATAATTCTGGCCCAATTGATCGAATTGACAGCGACTAAGCGTCGGCCATCAGGCAGGAAAGGCGCGGCAACAAAGCTCGACTTTACCATCGCTTGGCAATCATCGAAGTTACCCTGCACCGCAATATTGTGGATATTCGGTGCAATAACCGTCGTCATCTGGCGACGCTGAACCTCGGAAACACGCTGATGCGGATGCAAAATAAAGATGTCTATATTGTCACACCGCTTACAGCCCTCGATGGCAGCGCTGCCTGTATCACCTGACGTCGCGCCCATGATGACAACCTTCTCACCCCGACGCGCCAAGATATGGTCAAGCAGTCGCCCAAGAAGCTGTAGCGCAAAATCCTTGAACGCCAACGTCGGTCCCTGAAATAACTCGAGCACCCACTGGTTGTGCTCCAACTGCACCAAAGGCGCCACGGCCGGGTGTCGGAACTCAGCGTAGGTATCGTTCAAAATTGCCCGTAAATCAGACTCGGCTATGCAATCGCCGACAAACGGCGCAATGATCTCGTAAGCTAACTCCGGGTAGGTCATGTCTTGCATTGCGGCTAATTGCGATTGGCTGAAGGTCGGTAATGACGTAGGGACATACAAACCACCGTCAGCGGCAAGGCCTGCCAACAACACATCCTCAAAGCTGAGCTCTGCAGCTTTCCCTCGTGTGCTTACATATCGAATCGACATAATCAGATTGGCCTTCAGCTCTCTCGAATCAAAAATATTCCACCCGCAGGCTGGTCACTTGACCCCCTACTGATGGCAAGGCTTCAATCGCCTTCATCGCGGATGCGATGGCAGCAGTTGAGGCGTTATCCGTCAACAGCACCACCGGAACGCGCTGGACATCTGGGCTATCGAGTTTCTGTATGAGTGATGCGATACCAATATCCCGCTCACTCAAACACTGCGTAATAGCGGCCATGGCACCGGGCGTGTCCTCCGCTTCCAGACGGAGATACCAAGACGAAGACACGTGGTCGATATCGACAATTGACGCCGTAGAAAAATACGCTAGGGGGATTCCCATGTTCAAAGCGCTGGGTTGGTCACCCTTGGCTATCGATAGCGCAATGGCAGCAATATCAGCTGTCACTGCACTTGCCGTAGGTCGAGACCCCGCCCCCGGTCCAACCAGCAGCAGTTCACCAACACCCGATGCATTGATCATGACTGCATTTAGAACACCATCTACCTGAGCAATGGCTTTCGACTTTGGAATCAACGTTGGATGAACACGTAACTCAATGGCACTGCCTTGGCGCTTGGCGATACCAAGGTGCTTAATACAAAAGCCTAATTCGCGGGCATAGTCGATGTCAGTCGGTGAAACACTGTCGACTCCCTGCTTAAACACTGACGCCACATCGATGCGCTGACCAAACGCGAGACTCGCAAGTAAGACCAATTTCTGCGCAGCATCTGTGCCGTCCACATCGAAAGTAGGGTCAGCCTCCGCGTACCCCAGGGCTTGCGCCTCCTCCAGAACGTCAGCAAATTCACGACCTTTTGCCGCCATTTCGGTGAGAATAAAATTCCCAGTGCCGTTGATAATCCCTGCGACTGAAGTGACATGGTTTGTTGCCAAGCTCGACTTCACGGTCTCAATAATCGGGATGCCCCCCGCGACGGCGGCTTCAAAGCGAAGCGTTAACCCTTTTGCTTCAGCGAGCGCAAACAGGGTCTCACCGTGTTCAGCCAATAACGCTTTATTCGCCGTCACCACATGCTTGCCCTGCTCAAGTGCAGCAACCACCAAGTCCTTTGCGACAGTGGTACCGCCGATCAACTCCACAAGCACATCCACCTCTGGATCTTGTGCTACCGCAAAGACGTCCCTCGACTCTGTGGCACCCAAGGTATTGATCTCCGGCTTTGGGGTCCGCGTCGCGCAATGCCGCAGCGCAATATCAGCGCCGACTCGTGTTCGCAAGACATCGCCACCCTCAGCCAGTAATTCGATGACCCCTTGACCGACGGTGCCTAGCCCACAGAGGCCGATATTGACAGATCTTTTGGTCATACAGCGTTCCACTCTTTGGGCAAGCCAGCCCGCAACACTTTTCTAATGCCGCGCAAGGCCTGTCGTGTACGGTGCTCATTCTCAATTAACCCAAAGCGCACATAACCCTCACCATACTCGCCAAAACCAATGCCCGGCGAGACCGCAACTCGGGCTTCTTGCAATAGTAATTTACTGAACTCAAGCGAACCCATTTGATCAAACGGGGACGGTATTTTTGCCCAGACGAACATTGTGGCCTTGGGCGGTGTGACAGGCCAACCGGCACTATTTAGGCCCTCGCAAAGGACATCTCGCCGGCTCTTGTACATTTGACGGATATCCTCGACACAGCTCTGATCAGACTCCAGCGCGGTGATGGCCGCAACCTGAACAGGCGTGAAGATTCCATAATCTAGATACGACTTAATGCGCGTCAGAGCAGCAATCAATTCTTTATTACCGCAACAAAACCCGACACGCCAGCCGGGCATATTGTAGCTTTTTGACAGGGTAAAGAACTCGACCGCGACATCTCTCGCACCGGGCACCTGAAGAATACTGGGTGCCGTATAACCATCAAACACGAGATCTGCATATGCCAAATCATGGACCACCCAGATTTTATGCTCGCGCGCGATCGCAATCACCTTTTCGAAGAAGTCCAATTCAACGCAGTCACCCGTGGGGTTGGACGGGAAATTAAGAACCAACATCTTAGGTTTCGGATAGCTTGTGCGGATCGCTTTGTTCAATTCTTCGAAAAAGTCACCATCTTCGGTCATGGGTACATGTCGGAGATCGGCACCCGAGATGACAAAGCCGTAAGGATGAATGGGGTAAGACGGATTAGGGACCAAAATTGCGTCTCCCACACCAGTGGTTGCAAGCGCCAAGTGCGCCAATCCCTCTTTGGAACCCAATGTAACGATGGCCTCGCTACCCGGATCTAGTGCCACATCGTAGCGCGTTGCATACCAGTTACAGATAGCTTGGCGCAGTCTAGGAATACCTTTTGACTGAGAGTAGCGGTGAGTGTCAGCGCGGTTTACCGTTTCCTTGAGTTTATCCACAATATGGGCGGGCGTCGGTTGATCGGGGTTGCCCATCCCGAAATCGATAATATCTTCGCCGCGCGCGCGCGCCGCCTGCTTCAGCTCGCCAATGATGTTAAAAACATATGGCGGTAATCGATCAATCCGTTGAAACTGCTGGTTCATTACTTTTTCCTGAGGACCGCAATCATTAAATCGCGTTCCGACGTCACGCCTACTCTATACCTAACAGACCCGCCATATCTGACGCTGATCGATAGCCCGGAATCAATTGTCCGTCACTGGTTACGATGGCTGGCGTACCTCTGACTCCAAGTCGATTGCCCAGCGCATAATGCTCGGCTACCGGATTGCCCTCACACTCGTTAAGCGGCATTTCAACCCCACTTTTAAGCGACGTTAGCGTCGCCTCGCGATTGCGGGCGCACCATGCAGTCGCAAGTTGTTTCGCACCCTGCGATGTCATACCACCTCTCGGGAACGCGAGATATCTCACTTCAATACCTCGCCGATTGAACTCATCCATTTCAAGATGCAACTTCCGACAAAAACCGCAGGTAATATCCGTAAATACCGTGATAACCGCCTTCGCCGGATCGACAGGCGAAAAGACGATCATGTCATCGGTATCCAGTGCGGATATCAATGACAACCGATCTGAAACACGTCGCTCCTCAGTCAAGTTTAAAACTGATGATGAGGAGACCTTTAACAAGTCACCGTTTAGTAATAAAAACTCCCCAGTCCTGGTGGCGTAT
Source organism: uncultured Alteromonadaceae bacterium (assembly GCA_913064725.1). Classification (GTDB taxonomy): domain Bacteria; phylum Pseudomonadota; class Gammaproteobacteria; order Pseudomonadales; family Halieaceae; genus Luminiphilus. The sequence continues at coordinate 17,572 of CAJYAI010000036.1, forward strand.
AGGACGGGCCCATCGGCAATCGTCACCTCAATAAGATCGGGTGACTCGGTTGCCGCTATGCTGTCGATTGATATCGCGCTACCCACCATGGCTGATAATCCGGCCTCCAGACGAGATTTTGCGTTTTCGAAGGACGACTCGTCAGCCGCAAGAACGCACCCAGCGAATACTAAAGCGCAGAGTGCCAACAATCTGCCCAATGTTCGTTTCATCGCAATGTCCACCATGCTAACCCCTTGGATGATGCTTCTCGTGCAACGCCTGCATTCTACTACGTGCGACGTGAGTGTATATCTGAGTTGTAGTGAGATCGCTGTGGCCCAGCAACATTTGCACAACACGCAGATCAGCACCATGGTTGATTAAATGCGTCGCGAACGCATGACGCAACGTATGTGGTGAAAGACTCCCATCGATAGCCGCCCTCGACGCGTAGAGCTTAATACGATGCCAAAACGTCTGACGAGTCATTACCCGTCCTCGGGTAGATGGGAATAAAACGTCACTTTGCTTACCCGCCAGCAAGTCGAGGCGCGCCGATCGCGTATAGTCGGCCACCGCATCAATAGCAGTCTCGCCAAGGGGGACCAGCCGCTCCTTCCCCCCTTTACCCAGCACCCTGACAACACCCTGATTGAGGCTCAGTTGCTGCACGCTTAGCCCAACTAACTCAGACACCCGCAAGCCACAGGCGTACAAGACTTCGAGCATGGCTAGATCACGGTGTTCAACGGCAACAGACGGGTCTGGCGCACTCAGTAAGCGCTCCACCTCAGCTTCCGATAGTGACTTTGGTAGGGGTCTTGATGGCTTTGGACGCTCGAGGTACTGAGTAGGATCCGACACAACGTCGCCCTCTCGCACCAGATACTGATAAAAACTACGTAAGCTCGAGAGGAGGCGTGAGATTGACCGATGGGATCGTCCATCTTTAAGCCGAACCCCCAAATAAGCTTGTATATCTGCCTCGGAGGCTGTCATTGCATCGCCCCTGCCCGTCTCAGAAAGCCACCGGCTTAGGCCTTCAACATCGCGCTTGTACGCCTGACGAGTATTATCACTCAGTCCTCGCTCCAACCACAGAGCCGTAACGAAGCGCTCAAGATCTGAAGAAGGTAGGCGATCCATCACTGACCTCGCCCTGAAAGCAGCCTTAGGACAGCTTTTCCTTGATACGCGCGGCCTTGCCTGACAACTCGCGCAAGTAATAGAGCTTAGCCTGCCTCACGTCCCCACGGCGCTTCACAGAAATCGTCTCAACTAGTGGACTGTAAGTCTGAAAGGTTCGCTCCACGCCAACACCGTGAGATATTTTTCTCACCGTGAATGCTGAATTTAATCCGCGGTTGCGCTTACCAATGCAGACGCCCTCAAAGGCCTGTAGGCGCTCACGGTTTCCCTCTTTAACCTTTACTTGAACAACAACCGTATCTCCCGGTGCAAACGTCGGGATGTCCTTTGCCATCTGCTCTGCATCTAGCTCAGCAATAATTTTATTGGCACTCATGTCTATCTCCTCGGCCTTTTGTTCAGTGTCGAACACTGACACCCATAATATCTTTCACTGTTAACTACCACTCAAATAGCGCTCTGCCGCCACAGTAAACCGGTTGCAAACCCCGGGGTTAAATGTCGTCAGACACCGAATCCCAACGCGCCAGCAAACGCCGCTGTTTCTCGCTCAAGTCCGCCTCACTCAGTAAGTCTGGCCTGCGATCGAGAGTCCGCCTCAATGACTGAGCGGTGCGCCATTCAGCGATACGCGCGTGATCGCCGCTCAATAAGACAGCTGGGACAGCTTCGCCTTCGAAAATCTCAGGGCGCGTATAGTGCGGACAGTCGAGCAATCCGTCAACAAAAGAGTCCTGTTCTGCTGACAATTCGGCACCTAAAACACCGGGAATGCGACGTATTAACGAATCCATGACCATCATGGCAGGCATTTCACCACCACTAACCACAATATCGCCGACCGACAGCTCTAGATCCACGTGCTGTGACACAAAGCGCTCATCAAAGCCCTCATAGCGGCCAGCCACAAAAATCAATGCGTCCTGACCGAGTAGTGATGTCAGTAAATGTTCGTTGACACACTGACCCTGAGGACTCATCGCAATAACCGGTGCGTTCAAACCCACCTGCCGCTTGGCTTGTTCAACTGCTTGAGCCATGATGGTGGCCTTCATCACCATGCCAGGTCCACCACCATAGGGTCTGTCGTCTACAGTCCCGTGCTTATCAGTGGCAAAGTCTCTCGGATCAATGGTGTCGATCGTAAAGCGGCCATCGCGCAACGCACGCCCTGTCACGCCCCACTGTGTGAGCGCGGAAATCATTTCCGGAAAAATGCTCACAAACCCGAACTTTGACAGCGATACGTGACTAGTCATCAATATGCCATTTCACAGAGATACACCGGCCTTGGAGATTCACGTCACGGACGACATCACCTTCTAACCAAGGGATCAGACGCTGTCTGTCATCAATACTGTCGCTTGTTGGCTTCACGACGAGCACATCATTTGCTCCCGTTTCGAGCAAATGGTCAACGCATCCAAATATGACCTGGCTATCGCCGTTTACAGCCTCCACGCGACACCCTAGTAGATCGCGCCAGTAGAACTCACCTGTTTCAAGTCGTGGCAAAGAAGATTCTGGTACGTCAATCGAGTAGCCACGCAGCAACTCAGCCTGCGTTCGGTCATCAACGTCTAGAAGCTTGGCAATGTAGCCTTTACCTTGGGCACGGACACTTGTCACCGTCACGGATTTAACACTTTGGCGGCGGGGATCACTGATTTCTGTGGGGGACAGAGAGGATAATGAGGCTGGGTCCTCTAGATTAATACGTACCTTAACCCAGCCTTTGATACCGTGAACGCCAACAATCGTGGCGACGGACAGTCGATGTGCTGTGGCGTCTGTTGGCGCCACAATAGACCTACTAGGCTGCTGCGGCTGCTTCGGTTGCCGCTTCTTTCACTAACCGTGCTACGCGAGGAGACAACTGAGCGCCCTTAGCCACCCATGCGTCAATGCGCTCTACATCGATTCGTAGCCTCTCTTCCTGACCGCGCGCAATCGGGTTAAAAAATCCAACGCGCTCTATGAAACGACCATCGCGAGCATTGCGACTATCCGTAACGGTCAAGTGATAAAACGGACGCTTCTTCGCGCCGCCTCGTGAAAGTCTAATAGTTACCATGACCTTGTCCTAAAAAGTGAGTGCTACAGACGTCTTTCCGCAGCAAAATTTAAGGTCGCGAAGCGTACAGGAACTATCCGAAAGTTTAAAGTCCCAACACCTGCAATAATTAACGCCGGGGAAAGCCGGGGGGCATACCACCACCGGGAGGCATTCCGCCGCCCATCATGCCGCCCATGCCGCGCATCATTCGCTGCATGCCTCCACCCTTCATCTTCTTCATCATCTTTTGCATTTGCTTGTGCTGCTTGAGAAGACGGTTTAGATCGGGAACAGCAGTACCAGAACCTGTGGTGATTCTGCGTTTTCGCGACGGATTGATCAGCTCTGGGTTTTTACGCTCTTTAATGGTCATGGAGTTAATCATTGCTTCCATTCGATCAAATTGCTTAGTGTCCAACTGCGATTGTGCAGCTTGAGCCATACCACCCATCCCGGGCATTTTATCCAGCATAGCGCCTATGCCACCCATGTTTTTCATCTGCTGCAGTTGGTCGCGAAAATCTTCGAGATCGAAGCGCCCTCCCTTCTCGACCTTTTTTGCAAGCCGTTGCGCCTTTTTTTGATCAACTTTGCGTTCAGCGTCTTCGATCAAGGAGAGCAGATCGCCCATACCTAAAATGCGGGATGCTAGTCGATCAGGGTAGAAGGGTTCGAGTGCCTCAGTTTTCTCCCCCACCCCCATAAACTTAATAGGCTTGCCCGTTACGGAGCGAACGGACAAGGCCGCACCGCCGCGCGTGTCAGCGTCGACTTTTGTTAAAATCACACCGGTAAGCGGCAAAGCTCGATCGAAGGCCGTTGCCGTATTGACGGCATCCTGACCCGTCATCGCATCAATTACAAACAACGTTTCGACGGGGTTAATTGCCGAATGCAGAGCGCCAATCTCAGCCATCATGTCGCTGTCGATGGCGAGACGACCCGCGGTATCAACCAACAGAACATCACTGAACGCGGTCTTCGCATTCTTCAGAGCCCGATTCACGATATCGACGGGCTTTTCCTCTACTGACGAGGCCTCAAATCGCGCACCAACCTCATTGGCAAGCGTTTCAAGCTGCTTTATGGCCGCTGGCCGGTAAACATCGGCACTGACGACGGTCACCTTTTTCTTTTCTCGCTCCATAAGATAACGGGCGAGTTTCGCAACCGATGTTGTCTTACCTGCACCTTGAAGACCCGCGACCATCACGACGGCGGGGGGCTGCGCTGAAAGATTTAGTCGCTCATTGGCGTCGCCCATGACAGCTTGAAGCTCAGCTTGGACGACCTTTAAAAATTCCTGTCCTGGAGACAAGCTGGCGGAGACCTCGGCACCAACAGCACGCTCCTTGACGCGATCGGTAAAGTCCCTCACCACCGACAGGGCGACATCGGCTTCTAACAGAGCCATCCGCACTTCGCGTAACGTCTCGCGAATATTGTCCTCTGTGAGTCGAGACTTACCCGCCATAGCCCTTAGGCTTGCCGATAAACGTTCACTCAAGTTGTCAAACATGTCACTCCCCCATATCGAATAACAGTGTCGGAAACGCTGGAACCGCGTAGTATACGCCTAGGTGCAGGAAATAATTAAGGGAGTTACGTAACACTAATGCCCGAAAGTGATATGAGCCAATTCCTCGCGGTCATGGCGACTGGGGCGGCGGCCCTTTACCTCTACACAGCTGTGAGCCAACTGCTGCGGTTAGAAAAGCGCGAAGAGTCTTTATCTAAGGCCATTCTTATTCCCGCACTACTCGCCTTGGTTATGCATGGCTTCGTCATTTACGCGGGGTCCAGCTCGCTCAGTGCCAGCGTCGGCTTTTATAAAGTCGCGTCAATCACGTTTTGGTTAATGGGTCTGCTCAGTGTCCTAATCGTAATCGCGCGTCCACTACAGACGCTGTTGATTGCTATTTTTCCTCTGGCAGCCATCTCCCTGTTGGTTGCGACGCTGACTCCCGAAACGAGTCGACCGATGACTGAAACACCGCGCGGGCTGTTGCTGCACATATCAACGTCGATTATTGCCTACGCGCTGTTTGGTTTAGCCATGCTTCAAGGTCTTTTAGTCCTCCAGCAAAGTCGATTATTGCGCCAGCACAAAACACGCGGGCTCATACGCAGACTGCCGCCGCTCGATGCCACCGAGCAACTCATGTTCGAACTCATCGCGACTGGTACCATCATATTAAGTGTCTCTATATTCGCTGGCGTCTACTACGTCCAAGACCTTTTCGCTCAGCACCTGATACACAAAACGGTGCTCACAATCATTGCTTGGATCGTCTATAGCATACTCACGGTGGGACACGCGCGACATGGCTGGCGCGTCAACACCGCCGTCATGCTTTGCGGCAGCGGTTTTGCGCTCCTAACATTGGGTTTCTACGGATCTAAACTGGTCCTAGAACTCGTTTTGAATTGATGCAAAATCTCGCTTGCTACATAGACATTTTTTCTCAACAATCACCACTCATGCTGACACGCGCTGCTAACGCTTGAACGACGCCCCGCTGGGACTTCTTTTTGCCATATTGGCTGGCCTCATTCTCCTATCTGGTTTCTTTTCCAGTTCAGAAACAGGAATGATGGCACTCAATCGCTATCGCTTAAAACACCTGCAACAGCAGGGGCACAAGGGAGCGCTGCGCGCAGGTAAGCTTTTGGCCAGACCAGATCGGCTAATTGGGCTGATCCTGATCGGGAATAACCTGGTCAATATATTGGGTTCAGCCATCGCAACAGTCGTCGCTATTCGGCTTTACGGCGACGCCGGCATTGTTATCGCGACGGTTTCACTGACGATTGTCATTTTGATTTTTGCTGAAATCACCCCAAAGACGATCGCAGCACTTCACCCCGAAAAAGTGGCTTTCCCAGCGAGCTGGATACTGCTTCCACTGATGAAGCTGGCTATGCCCTTGGTCTGGGCCATCAATGCCATAACCAATGGTTTGTTGTCGCTTTTTGGATTTAAAGCCGATTCTTCTAGCGAAGATGCTCTCACGCAGGAAGAACTGCGAACAGTGGTCAACGAGTCTAGCGGCCTGATTCCGCGTCGTCACCGCAATATGCTGGTGAACATACTGGATTTAGAGCAGGTCACTGTTAATGACATTATGGTGCCAAGAAATGAGATTTACGGCATCGATCTCGACGACGATGACGAGACCATTTTGCAGAGATTGACATCGAGTACGCATACCTTGGTTCCTGTTTTCACCGGTGACATCAACAAAATCGAGGGCATCCTGCACCTTAGACACCTAGGCCGCTGTCTTGTCGGGGGACAACTTGATCGCAGCGCGCTCTTCCGAGAGCTTCAAGAGCCTTATTTCACACCTGAAAATACGGCACTCCACATTCAGCTTCGACATTTTCAGATGCGTAAGCTGCGACTCGGTATGATCGTTGATGAGTATGGCGACATACTCGGGCTAGTAGCGCTGGAGGATATTTTAGAAGAGATTGTAGGTAACTTTACATCCAACCTCATCGAGGATCAGGAAGAGATAGCCACTACGACAGAGGGTGGCGCGTCCTGCACGGGAAGCATCCCAATTCGTGACATCAACCGCCAGTTTGACTGGGATTTGCCGACAGATGGACCGAAAACAATCAGCGGTCTCGCATTAGAGGCCTTAGAGGCTTTCCCAATGGGACCGGTCTCCGTGAGGATTGGAGGCTTCCAACTCGACGTCGAGGCGATTCAGGGAAATACGATAACGCAGGTGCGCGTTACGCCACTTGAGGCACTGACCGTGACGAGTCCAGCAAACGACTGAGACCGACGACCACGTGCTCGCCGTGACACTTTGCCTTACTCGTCCAGCATGTTTATCGGAGCTGGCGTTGCCTGCCTCAAAAGAGCGAGAAACCCGACGCTTTACGACGCTCATTTGAGACTTCGATTATCTCCCGCTTACGGTCATCGTCAGCTGTAAACCAATCAACAATTTCGTCGCCAGTGCGGAAACATCCCTGGCAAATGTCATTGTCATCCAGCGCGCAAATGGATACGCAAGGCGATGATGGGGTGTCAGTCACTAGGGTCTCCCGCCTCTTGGGCCTCATAAAAGTCGCGTGCAAAGACATCGAGACGGCGGCGCTCAATGGCGTCTCGAATGCCCTGCATATGCCTCTGATAAAACGTCAGATTGTGGATGGTACACAACTGAGAGCCTAAAATTTCGTTACACCGATCGAGGTGGTGAAGATAAGCTCGACTGAAGTTGTTACAGGTGTAGCAATCGCAATTGTCGTCTAACGGGCGAGTACTTGTCTTGTGGCGCGCATTTCGCAGCTTGATGACGCCTCGACTGGTAAAGAGATGCCCATTACGCGCGTTGCGTGTCGGCATGACACAGTCAAACATATCAATGCCTCGGCGCACCGCCTCGAGTAGATCTGATGGCGTGCCAACCCCCATCAAGTACCGGGGCTTGTCGTGAGGCATTTGGTAGGCTACGTCATCGAGCACCTGAATCATGTCCGCTTTTGGCTCCCCGACGGACAAACCACCTAACGCATACCCATCGAAACCAATATCGACAAGACCGGCAAGGGATACCTCGCGCAGGTGCTTATGCATTCCACCCTGAACGATACCAAATAGCGCCGCTTTACTATCCCCGTGCGCTGCCTTACTGCGTTGTGCCCACCTCAACGAGAGCTCCATCGATGTTCGCGCTTCAGCCTCGGTCGCAGGATAGGGCGTACATTCATCGAAAATCATCACGATATCACTACCCAGCTCGCGTTGAATGCGCATAGACGTCTCTGGATCTAGAAATACCTTATCGCCATTGACAGGGGACTTGAACGTTACACCGGCTTCTTTGACCTGGCGCATATCACCCAGACTAAACACCTGGAAGCCACCCGAATCGGTCAGTATGGGACCTTGCCAGCCCATAAAATCATGCAAGTCACCATGCATGCGAATAATGTCTGTGCCCGGACGAAGCCAGAGATGGAATGTGTTACCCAACAGAATGTCTGCACCCGTTGTACGGACATCATCGGGCGTCATTCCTTTCACCGTGCCATAGGTACCAACGGGCATAAATGCTGGGGTTTGCACAGCACCACGCTCAAAAGTTAGCGCCCCACGCCGAGCAAGACCATCGGTTTTCTCAAGCGTAAAATCCACGCTTACAGCGCTCCCTTACGTGTCACGAACATCGCATCACCATAACTGAAAAAGCGGTATTCACGTTGCACTGCGGCCTCATAAGCGGCCAATGTTTCCTCGAACCCTGCAAATGCTGCAACCAACATGATGAGCGTGCTTTCTGGCAGATGGAAGTTAGTAATCATCGCATCGACAACTCGGAACTCACAGCCAGGATAGAGAAAAATGGTGCTGTCGCCTTTGAACGGCGCTGGGCATCCAACATCAATCAACTCCGCTGCCGCTGCAGTCTCAAGCGATCGAACGGCTGTCGTACCAACTGCGACGACCCGCCCACCGCGCTCGCGACAGGACTGGATAGCCTCTACACAAGCCTGATCAACCTCGAGCCATTCGCTGTGCATTTTGTGATCGGCAATGTCATCACTTCTCACCGGCTGAAATGTCCCTGCCCCCACGTGTAACGTAACGAAAACGGACTCGATACCTTTGAGTCTCAGTCGGTCGAGTAATAGCGTGTCAAAATGCAGCCCGGCGGTCGGCGCAGCCACAGCACCATCACGCTCAGCAAACACCGTTTGGTAACGGTCCCGATCCTCCTCGTTATCCTCTCGATCGATATACGGCGGCAAAGGCATGTGCCCATGCAGGCGCATCATATGTGCCACACTGCCTGTCTCAGCTTTCAGCTCGTAGAGCGCTCCAGATCTGCCCGTCACGCGCAGACTAAACTCCGAGATATCGGCCTCAGCGTTGGGCGTTATATAGATCAGCGTGCCGTCTTTGGGGCTTTTACTTGCCTTGATGTGCGCGAGAACAGAGCCATCGCCTTTGAGTCGCTCGATGAGTATCTCTACCCTACCCCCCGTTTGCTTTTGTCCATAGAGCCTGGCTGGGATGACTCGGGTGTTATTGAAGACCAACAAATCGCCTGGCTTTAAGAAATCAGTCAATTCGATGAACTTATGATGCGAAACATCCCCGGTGAGACCATTCAAAAACAGCATCCGCGATGCCGTGCGGTCCGCTAGAGGTACCTGCGCAATCAGGTGCTCTGGTAAATTGAAATGAAAATCAGAGGTCTTCATTAAAAATAGATCTGCTACCTGGTGCCCTTGGCGCTCTCATAAAAAAGCCGGCAGTGGCCGGCTCTTTTGTTAAACGCGCTGCCGGACGAATTACTTGCTATCGTCTGCTTCAGCAGTCTCTTCCTCTGCAATGGCTTCCTCTGCCACAGCTTCCTCTTCAGCAGGCTCCTCTGCCGCAGCTTCCTCTTCAGTAGGCTCCTCTGGCGCAGCTTCCTCTTCAGCAGGTTCTTCTGCCACAGCTTCTTCTGTAGCAGGCTCCTCTGCCGCAGCTTCTTCCGTAGCAGGCTCTTCTGCAGCAGGCTCCTCTGGCGCAGCTTCCTCTTCAGCAGGCTCTTCTGCCACAGCTTCCTCTGCCGCAGCTTCCTGTTCCGCTACAACTTCTTCAGCGACAACATCTTCTGCAACCTCAGGTGTCTCGGGCTCGCTTGGCTGGGGCGCGGTTACCTTGATCAACTCTTCAGCGATCAAAATATTCACTTTATCCTCGCCGTTAACAGGCTTGCCTTGCTCGTTCTGAACTGCGTAGCGATTGTCGCCCCGCAAAAATATTTTGTAGTCGGCGGTCTTTCGGACAAGCTTCATTGCCATTTCTTTTCTCCCTCAAGATACTCAGATAACGCTGCAACACCCATTGTGCTGCAACGAATCGCGGCGAAGTATACAAGTAACGCATTTGGATAGCGATCCTTTCATTGATGAATCGGCTTGAGCTGATATACTCCGCGCCCTGCACAGCTAACCTCATGCCAGAGTGGTGGAATTGGTAGACACAGGGGATTCAAAATCCCCCGCCCTTAAAAGCGTGCCGGTTCAAGTCCGGCCTCTGGTACCATAATGGGTCTTTGTAATAACAGAGCCTTTTCGAAAACGGGCATAACCTGACGAGCCGAGCAAC
>CAJYAI010000037.1 GCA_913064725.1 uncultured Alteromonadaceae bacterium
TGGCTAAAGCTGCGTCAGCGGGCATTGGCGTTCTCGCGGCTGTATCAGCGCCAACTTCGGCGGCCATTACCCTCGCTAAGCAGGTCAATCTCACCCTGATAGCCTTCGCCTCTCGCGGGCGTCACGCACGCTATTGCTAAGCAGTTAGCCACTACCTTCTTGGTACTGCCTTCACGTCGGTTTGGTTAGTGTTGTTTCACCAAGAATGACGCCTTCCATCGCGTGATGCTAAGAACACAACGGGAGAATTGGACTCTGGATTGCGAGGTTGTGTTCGAATAAGACCGGGCGGTGACAAATAGTTGCTAGCCCCAAAGACTCCTAATACGACTCGTGACTATACTCGACGGTTCGTCTGGCAAGGCGCAATCGAGCAACTCGAGGGTTCTCGACTGACCCCCAGGCAGGGTCTCTATGAGGATTAGGCGTCAGTCAAATTTTGGGGCTATGCTTTACAATGGCGAAGCCAGTGCACTTGTTTCTCTCGCGGCATAAGCCTTGAGATCATGATAGTGGGGTAAATTGGATATGGCGCAGCAATTTAGAGAGCAAGGTGGCGCAGCCACCATGGACCCGTCGCCACTAAAGCGTCGAGTACTCTCCAAGCTCATGACGCACGTTCACAGTGAGTCGCAAGTCTATAAGCGTCGAGTTAAGGCTGAGAAGGCGCGACGCAAAGATGGCCGCCCTCATGTCGTTGACTACTTTCACCAAGTCGAAGATGGCTACAGCCATTTGGCGTGCCAGCTTTTAGAGCGATTAGCGAACCGCTACGATATCGAACTGCGATGCCATTTGGTGCGCGGTCCCGAGGGTAATAATGCGCCTGACGCTGCGCTGCTACTGAGACTGGCGCACTATGATGCGGCGCTGATTGCCGGTGAATATGGGCTCGTATTTCCTACAACGTCCGAGGCGCCAACCGAGGCTAACGTGACTCGGGCGCAGGCCATCTTAACATCGGCGCCGAAGGATGAGCTTTACCGATTATTGCCGCAAATAGGACAGGCGCTGTGGCGCAACGACGAGACGGAGCTGGCATCCCTTGCAAGTCAATACGGTGAAGCAACAGCAAGTGAAGTCGACGCATTATTATCTGCCGGGACCACATTGCGATCTCAGCTTAAGCACTACTCTGGCGCGATGTTTCATTACGAGGGTGAGTGGTATTGGGGTGTGGATCGTCTGCACTATCTCGAGTCCCGACTTGCTGATTTGGCGGCAGACACTGCGCCGAATCAGCCACTTATCTCGCCTTGTCCGGAAGTGTCAGTGGCCGATGTGGAAGCAGCATCTGATCTGACACTCGAGTTTTTCCCCTCGCTTAGAAGCCCTTACACCTCGATTGTATTTGATGAGACCGTTGCACTTGCCAAGCAAGCAGGGGTTTCGTTGGTGGTGCGGCCGGTATTGCCGATGGTCATGAGAGGTGTCCCTGCCACCCGTGAAAAGGGTATGTATATCTTTGGTGATACTGCGCGGGAGGCGCGCCGACGCGGCGTCCCTTACGGCAACTTTTTTGATCCCATCGGTAACCCGGTTCGTCGCTGTTATTCGCTTTACCCCTGGGCTGACAGTCAGGGTAAAGGAACTGAACTCTTGTCCAGCTTTTTACATCATGCGTTCGCCAAAGGCGCCAATACCAATTCAAATCGCGGATTGAGGCGGGTGGTTGAGGCGGCGGGGTTAAACTGGACTGAGGCGAAGCAGCATATTGGTAATCCCGAGTGGGAAGACCTGCTGGAGGAGAACCGTCTGTCCATGTACGCCAGCGGCTTGTGGGGTGTTCCCAGCTATCGCCTTAGTGACGGTGAGGGCATCGTTAAGCTCGAGATTTGGGGGCAAGATAGGCTGTGGTTGGTAGCGAGCGAAATTCGTCGCCATGCCGCACAAAACGCTGTCTCAGGAAACTGAGAGCAGGGCATCGACTGGGTTGCCCAGGAGGCGCAACTGTGTCACGCAAAACCTAAGGCTTTTGCTTCTTTGGCTAAGATCATGGCGACCGACGGTTGTGCTTTAACCTGCTCAATGAGTGTAGTGAATTTCGGATAGGAGTCTGCCGGCACGTCGTAGCCGGCGTAAGTCGCATTTACAAAGGGCGACACGAGCGCGAGATCTGCAATTGAAAAGTCACCAAATATGAACCCTTCACTCGGAAGCTGTCGTTCGATGTAACGAAGTAAGGGCGGCAACTTGTTCTCGATAATGTTGCTTATTAATGCCTCATCAGGGTCTTGTTTGAAGGCTCGAGGGCGCATAAAGCGCTGAAAGAAGATGCCTGCAGCGAGCTCCGCCACAGCGCCTGAGGCAAAGTCGTCGTACCAGTCTGCCATGGCTTTCTCCGCTGGGCTTGTGGGATAAATCGGGACATCAGGGTATGCGTCATCGAGATATCGACAGATGACTTTTGAATCGCCCAGGGTGATATCGCCATCGACTAGCGTTGGAATCTTCCCCAGCGGATTTAACTGCTTATACTCTGAATCTCCAGAGAAGGGCATCTGCGTGATAATCTCGTAATCGAGCCCTTTGAGTTCGAGGGTGATGAGTACTTTTCTGACAAATGGCGAGCCATGTACGCCGTATACTTTTAACATTGCCACCTCTGACCGTAAGTTCGATGGATCGCTTTAAGCTGAAGTACTGTAGCATTTTTCAGGTCTCGCCATGACTCGGATCTGCGCTTGCAAGTAGTGGTTAGAGCAAGGACGATGTGCAGCGTTAATCTGCACAGACTGTGCAACGAGGTGTATATCAGTGGCTCATTTAACCTTTTACTATGATCTGTCGTCGCCATGGACCTATCTGGCATTTCACAACGTGCAAACATTGGTGACCGAAATGGAGGCAGACGTCACGTGGCGCCCCTTTTTGGTCGGCGGCGTTTTCAATGCCGTAAATCAGAGTGTATACGCCGCGCGCTCAAATCCCGAAGATCCTAAAGTGATTCACAATTTCACGTGGTTACACGAGTGGGCACGTGTTGCGCAGTTGCCACTGAATTTCCCAACGCAGTTTCATCCACTCAAGTCTGTCCTGCCGATGCGAGCCTGTTGTGCTCTTGAGCAGGATCAAGCCGCGTTGAGGGCGTTTACGCGAGCGGCGTTTCATGCGTATTTTGCCGACGGGCGCAATCTCGACGAGCCGTCGGTTATCGCGGATATTGCTCATAAAGTAGACCTAGACGGAGCGGCATTAGTGACAGCGGCGACTCAGCAAGAAGTCAAGGATAAGCTGCGGGCTAATACCGACGAAGCAATCGCCAGAGGCGCTTTCGGGTCTCCCACCATGATCGTGAATGGTAAGCAGTTGTATTTTGGCAATGATCAGCTGCCGCTTGTCCGACAGGCGCTCGCCGGTTGAGCGCGTCGCGTCGCTACTTCTGAATTTTGAGACGGGTCGCGGCGTTAGAACAGTTTGTATCTGCCACCTCTGGGGGTAGGCGTTTTGTGTTCTACGGGTAAGCTGCACAGCCGCTCCATCTTGTTGACGCTGCCGTCTAGGTATTCCCATATAAGAAACTCGCCATCGCGGTAACGCTTGACCACCTTGGGTCCCCATCCAAAGGCGTAAAAGTTGAGTGTCTTGTCCTCCCAAATCATAGACGCCGATGTACGCATGCAAAAGTCTTTGCCGCCAGCGGTAAACAGCACTCTACCCTCAGTATCATTCGTATTAAGTCCGCCCGTACTATTAGGTCCGTAGTCGTGAATGATACCTGCGGCCGTCACGACAACACGATCACCGCACTGCTCGACGCGTTCCACATGGCCCGCTCTTGCACCACTGATTGCGCGCCATAGTCCTCGGATGTCATCGGCACTCTCCGGCAGTGGTTCGGTGCAGTCTCGTAAAATGGGTAGCGGGAATTGATCATATGCGCAGCCCGGGGTGTTGCCCTTTGCAATATCGCGAGCCAGTAAACCGCTGCCATCCAGCTTGGGAAGCGCGCAATAATCAAGTTGTGAGCCATCTCCCGCGAGTGTCTCGGGATCAATAGTAAGTGGGGGGCGAGGTGATAGGTAGGCGAGTGAAAAAAGACCAAGGCTAGTTGTGAATAGGACGATTGCGAGGTATTTGAAAAATTTGATCATGATTACCGACCCGGGGTTGGGGGATTAAGGTCTTAAAATAACGCCTTCACGGGCGCCGATGTGGCCATCGAGCATAGCTCGAATTTTTTGGGTTATGGCCTCATGACCTTGTGATTCAGATAGCGCCATCCAATTCTGCGCAGCCATCATTAAATCTGTCATCGCAGCACTCATTTGCCGCATCATCGCGCCCGAGCCCATCCGTTCTCGTAAGACCGCTATTTGGTCGGGAGCCGACCAAAAAATAGGTTTAGCCCCGGGAAGTGCACCTGTCTGTCCGAAGGAGCCGACATCCCAATGCGTTTTTCCAACCGACCCTGAGTAGGGAATGGTGTCACCTAACTGCATGTGCAGGGCTTTAACGACATTCGCATTACCTGCGACATCGAAAATAAGGGTTTGCTCACCCTTTTTGATCTCGGCCACCTCCTCGTAGCTGAGAACACTGTCGTAGCATTGCAGGCTGATCACAAAATCACGATTTTTGTCAGAGGTGAGGCCGACTGTTTCGATGCGTCCACCGTAATGCTTTTTAAGCAGGTAGCCAAAGCCCATTGCCGTCTTGGCGGATGCCGACGTCACGATAATGCGACTAGCCCCGTGAAAGCTGTTGTCATCACAGTAGCTCTGCATCAGAAATGATGTCCCAAAGAGGGGGCGAAACAGCATGATTAAATCTTCTAGCTCCCGTCTGTAACCTGGCTCTGCGTGCGTGAAGGCGTATTCATTGTAAAAGGGTGGCACGACAGACCGACACACTCGGACATCAGTAAAGCCGCCCGCAGTCACTTTGTCAGGTTGCATCCGGATGTGCGTTGCTATGGGTAGAAATCCATACACACGAGTACCCATGGCAATATCGGGGTGGTTGGAGGCAATAATATCGCCGTAACCCCAGCACGGGAGATTGGCGAGGCCCATAGTCGCTGGGTAGATATCGAGGTATCGAATTAAGCCCGCCTTACCTGCAAATCCGTAGCTGATCGAATTTGCCGTTAAGGCGAGCCGATCAACACGCACCATGATCTCACCCTCGAGCAGCGAGGCTTCGACGTAGTCAGAGGCATCAATGACCTGCGCTTGTCGAAAGTCATTTAAATCGAGCGAGAGAGTGTAGGGCGACGTTGTCATGAGATGCCTTTGGTCCTGTTGTGTCGGAGATTGAGTAAAAAACACTAGGTTATGTCACAAGAGGTGTCAATAAACGACCGTCCGTCCATTGTTTTACCGTGATAGGCTGACCCAACAGCCTAGCCTGCTACACTTAAGTTGCGGCGTAAGTGTGCAAATCGCACTCGACAGGACTGTCAGTCCTCTTATACTCCCGCTCACACGATGACCGTAATGCTTACCAGTCTTCGCTAAACCGCCGAACTTAAAAAAAGGGAACTTCGCAGTATGAATATGATGGACGCGGTAATTCTGCCGATGCACCCAGAGGGGCGAAAATTTGTCGCTATTTTCGCTGCTGCTGCACTGATCCTCGGACTGATCTGGGAGCCCTTTTTCTGGGCTGGGCTCGGTCTCACTATTTGGTGCTACTACTTTTTTCGCGATCCGGAGCGCGTGGTGCCCCAGAGTGACAATTTTATTATTTCGCCGGCTGATGGCGTCGTATCATTGATTCAAGATGTGACTCCCCCACCTGAGATGGGTATCGGCGAGGAGCCATTGACTCGTGTTTCGGTGTTTATGAACGTTTTTAACTGCCACGTGAACCGTGCCTGCATTGATGGCACGGTCACCAACGTGACCTACCATCATGGCAAGTTCTTAAATGCCTCCTTGGATAAGGCCTCTGAGCACAATGAGCGAAACTCTATTACGATTACCCGCAGTGATGATTTGAAAATTGGCATCACACAAATTGCTGGACTGGTTGCTCGCAGAATCGTTTGTTTTGTGGAGGAGGGCGCAACCCTCAGCGCGGGCGATCGCTTTGGCCTGATTCGTTTTGGTAGTCGGCTCGATATCTACCTGCCGAAGGGTGTGATGCCCGCTGTTTGTTTAGGGCAAAAAACCACAGCTGGTGAAACCGTGTTGGGCTATCTGGATCAAGGCGAGGCACGAGTTGGAGTGGCTAAGTGAGCGATCCGCTAGACCAGGGCCTTAGGCCCGAAAAGGGCCCCGTCAAGCCGCTTGTATTACTGCCCAACTTTATGACACTAGGTGCGGTTTGCGTTGGCCTGACGTCTGTGCGTTTCGCCCTTGATGGCCGTATCGATATGGCTGTTATTGCGCTGGTGGTTGCGATGATTTTGGACGGCTTGGACGGACGTTTAGCTCGCGCACTCAACTCAACATCACGAATTGGTAAAGAGCTCGATACCCTCGCTGATTTTTTTAACTTTGGCATTGCACCGGGGCTTATTCTTCATTTAGCCCTGTTTAACGAGTCCACGCGAGTCGACTTCAACTGGGTCGCTATTATGGTGGTGGCTGCCTGTTGCGCTTACCGTCTCGCTCGTTTTAACGCGAAGGAAGAACAGGATGTTGCGCAAACCTTCGAGGGGGTCCCGGCACCGACTTTGGCTTTGCTCACGCTCATGCCGGTTTACCTGTATCTCCTGGAATTCGAGTTTGTAAAGCAGTCCCCTGCTCTTGTTTCCGCTTATCTCATTTTTTGCGCGTTTCTGGCGGTGTCTCAGGTACCGACTATTTCACTTAAGTCTTTCAAGATTCCCTCGGCGTACATGTTTATTGTGGTGCCAATCATGATCACTCACATTGCGAGCCTGCTCATCTACCCATGGGAGACGCTGACCGTGATGAGCATCGTCTATCTGCTTGCCATGCCGATCTTTGCCTACAGACATCGAGCAGAAAAGTCGTAACGCTGATGATCACCACATGGCTACAGGGTTGATGATCATTTGAACCGCGCCCTTGAGGCGAGCTTGTCCGAGTACGAACATGAATTCGTGGACTGATTCATCTGCGAGGCGTCCCGTGTTCATTGTTTCAAGGATGTAAATACCATTTTGCTTTAGCAACACCACGTGATCGTAATACACTTTATCGCCCTCTCTGGGTGGCACCGCACCCAAGCCCCAGGTATCCGCACCGACCGCCGACGGCTTGAGACCGGCTAAAAAGACGGCTGCTTCATTGGTAATACCCGGAATGCTCGAGCCCCAAAGTTGTGGGTCGGTCTTCAGCTTTGCATCGGTATAGCCTGTGTGTAGGAGTACGATATCACCCTCGCCGACAGTGACGTCCTGAGCTGCCATGGCAGCTTTGATGGCATCAGATGTGATCGGCTGCCCCGCCGCGAGGTAATCGACGCCCATATGCTTCGCCATATCGATCATGACACCGCGACCCACAATGGGCGGTATGCCGCTGATGTCTAGCTTCGTCAGGCCTGTGATGAATGAAAATTCACTGCCCTCATTGCAGTTGTAAAACTCACCGCTCTCACCGATGTGTCCAAGGCCGTCTAGCTGCGGCCCCGTTCCAAGCCACATCTGTAGAACATCGTCATTGTAGTCTGCATCCCAGCCAAAGCCGGGATCGGCGCCAAAATGCTGGTTGGGTTGCACAACTTGCAGCGCGGTGTAGCGTGGCGGAAATGCGGGCATGTTCGGATCAAGGACAATACCGAGAGGATGGCTTTCACCTTTTTTGATCAGTTGAGCCGCGGCCAGCGTTCGCTCCGGATTGACTCGATTTGCTGCACCAATTTCATCGTCCACTCCCCATGGTGAGGGTACACATTCGGCCGCTACTGATGAGGCCGATATGCACAGGACCGCGGCTGCTAAGCTGTATTTCATGAGTGGTAAAATGTGCATCATCCTGATTCCTTTCGTCCGCTTCCATCTGCTTTCGGCTGCGTGAGGCCTAGCCTAAATAGGCAACCGATAGGGCACCCATCCCGCAATAACATAGCGTGGCGAGGCTGAGATGGCCAATAAAAATCACTCAAGGCACATCGCTGCACTACGATGATTTGAGAGAAGGAAGGCATCCTCCGTCAATGCCATCTGGGTGCCGAGTATGAAGGCATGATAGGTGCTTTGGATGTCGCTCAAGCATTGCAACCAGTCTGTCTTGATGCGAGCATCTGGGCCTTCGAAATCGGGGTGTAATCCATGACAGCAGGCGCACTAAGCGGAATTAAGGTCGTAGAAATTGCAGGTATTGGCCCGGGTCCTTGTGCCGGCATGATGCTTGCCGATATGGGTGCCGAGGTGACGGTCATAGACAGGCCCGTGGCCGATGTTGAGGCGGCCGCAGCATTTGCCAAATTCGCCATTTTTAACAGAGGTAAAAAGTCAGTCGCCTTAAATTTGAAAGACCCAGACGCAGTTGACGCGCTGTTGAAGATCATTGACGACGCCGACGTGCTCATAGAGGGGTTTCGACCGGGCGTCATGGAGCGTTTGGGATTGGGCCCTGAGATCTGTTGTGAGCGTAATCCCAAGTTGGTTTATGGGCGCATGACAGGATGGGGTCAGACGGGACCGCTATCGCATGCGGCGGGGCACGATCCGAACTACATTGCACTTACCGGGGCGCTGTGGGCGGGCGGTAGTCATGAGCATCGGCCGACTGCGCCGCTTACCCTCATAGGTGACTTGGGTGGTGGGACCATGATGTTGGTATTCGGTGTTTTGAGCGCGATTATTAACGCCAAAAACACGGGTCGAGGTCAAATTGTCGATGCGGCGATAACGGATGGTGCCGCCTACATTTCGACGTTGCTATGGGGTATGCACAATTCGGGGCAAATGACCGACGAGCCAGGTTCTGGCTGGGCCGACTTCGGGTCACCCTGGCATGACACTTACCCGTGTTCTGATGGGCGCTACATCACCGTCTGTGCCCTCGAGCCGCAGTTTTATGCCCTGTTGATACAAGGACTGGAACTTACCGGAGATCCTACGTTTGCCAACCAGTGGGATAAAACGCAGTGGCAGGCGGGGAAAGAGAAATTCCGCGATATCTTTGCAACCAAGACGCGGGAAGAGTGGTGCGATCAGTTTGAGGGAACCGATGTTTGTTTTGCGCCGGTATTAAACTTTTCTGAGGCACTTGAGCACCCTCATAACGTTGCGCGCGCTACGTTCTTTACGCGTGATGGCATATCACAGCCGTCTCCTGCACCTAAGCTCAGTGGTACGCCGGGTTCGGCAGGGCATGTTCCCGTAGCGGGCGCGCATACCGCTGAGGTGTTGGCCACTCTGGGCCTGGAGTCTGAGATACTGGCGAAATTAGCAGGTTAGCAATTGAATTGGGTGCGTTAACGGCGCATCCGTTGGGAGACATGCGTGATAGATCAGCTTAACGACGAAGCTCTGTATCGAACGAAATCCTTCATCAATGGACTGTGGGTGGATGCCGATGATGGAGCGACTCTAGAGGTCACCAATCCGGTAAACGGGGATGTACTAGCCCGTGTTGCAAAGGTGGGCGCCAGTGAGACGCGCACAGCAATTAAAGCTGCGGCCTCGGCCATGAGTGTGTGGCGTGCTGTTCCAGCGAAAGTAAGGTCAAACATACTGAGAGACTGGTTCAACCTCATCATGGCCCACCAGGAGGACTTGGCGCGTATCATGACTCTAGAGCAGGGGAAGATTATTGCTGAGAGTCGCGGTGAGGTGGCTTACGGCGCGTCGTATATAGAGTGGTTTGCAGAACAGGCGAAACGGATTGACGGTGACGTTATTCCCGGACCTTCGCCGGATAAACGCATCGTGTGCATTAAGCAGCCGGTGGGTGTGTGTGCAGCGATCACGCCTTGGAATTTCCCCAATGCGATGATTACACGCAAGGCGGCGCCTGCTTTAGCAGCCGGATGCTCGATTGTCATCAAACCCGCCAGTGAGACACCGTTGTCGGCGTTGGCACTTGCGGAACTTGCTAGCCGGGCAGGTATACCTGATGGCGTCTTTAATGTTGTTGTAGGCAGCTCGACAGAGATCGGAAACGAGCTGACCAGCAACCCCGTAGTTCGGAAACTCTCGTTTACTGGCTCTACCGAGGTAGGGAAGTTGTTGGAAGCACAGTGCGTCCCTACGCTGAAAAAAACCTCCATGGAGCTGGGTGGCAATGCGCCCTTTATCGTGTTCGACGATGCCGATTTGGATGCGGCAGTGCAGGGCGCTTTGGTTTCAAAATATCGGAACAGTGGCCAAACTTGCGTGTGCTCAAATCGGCTTTTGGTTCACAACTCGATCGCCGACGCTTTCACCAAAAAATTGGTCGATGCGGTTTCTACATTCCGCCTTGGTAATGGGCTGGATGAGGTCGACTTAGGTCCGCTTGTTAATCAGCGTGCGGTTCAGGACGTCGATGCGCTGGTTCAATCAACCGTAGCGGCCGGCGCTACCGTAGCCTGTGGCGGCGGACCAAGCCCGCTGGGCGGAAACTTTTATCTGCCGACGGTGTTAACAGGTGTGACGCCGGATATGGCGGTATTTCGAAACGAGATTTTTGGTCCCGTGGCGCCGGTGACGACCTTTGAGACCGAGGAAGAGGCCATCGCATTGGCCAATGATACCGAGTTTGGTCTGGCCAGTTATTTTTACACGCGCGATATCGGACGCGTTTGGCGCGTTAGCGAGGCACTCGAGTATGGCATTGTTGGTGTCAACGAGGGCATTATTTCCAATGAGATGGCACCGTTTGGTGGCGTCAAGGAATCAGGCTCGGGGCGCGAGGGTTCGAAGTACGGCATAGAAGACTACCTTGAGATTAAGTATGTCCTGATGGGTGGTATTTAAATCCAAACTTGCGGCCGCTAACCGTGCTGAAGTTGCAGGGTAGGACCGCGTGTTTAATCTGCCTCGAAGCGAACGTTGTCTATTCGGAAGCGAGTGCCATTATGATCCTTGGCCCAGATGACTATCCCAGTATTCACCTTGGTTATGTCGAGCCCGGTGGCTGTAAAAGCAGACATGGGGACCTTCACAGTTTGCCACGCGGTCCCGGGTTGAACTGACAAATCGATGTGCGAAGATTCGCAGGGATAGACACAGTCCAGCTTTACACGATAGTCGTTAGGGCCCTCAATATGGCGCAACTCTAATACCCAGTGACCGGAGGCGTAGTCACTCAGATCAATGACGGATGACGATTCTGTGAAGAGCGCCGCATAGGCTGCAGCCGGTTCATGGACAATCTCAAGCACCGGACCACGAAGTTCATCGCTGAGATATGACCAGCTGATACTGGGGCAGCCATCGCCGTTATCATTGATGCAAATCTCATAGTTGATGGCAGAATCAAAAGCACGAGTGCCGAGGTCATAGGTCGACGTAAAGCCGCCGTTTTCGAAGACCCATAACGGCTCAGCGTCGGGATTACTCGAGCCACCGCCAGTGGCGCCTGAGCCCTCGATGATGCCAGACTGGACGTTGCTTGGGTCTTCGGTCAGCACAGGGAGATCGATCTCATCGGTGTAGCTAAGTCCATAGCCTCGCTCGAACAATACGGCTCCGACGGCTGCGTCTGTGTTCGACGGGTTGATGGCACCACCAGGCCAGCTAAAGCTCAGTTTGCCCGTCATGTCGTAGATCGTATTTCCCTCAGTGTCAGAAAAAATGACATCAGCAATGCCGGCAGCCTCAGTCCCAGGTAGCCAGCTGGCTATAAATGCGTCGGATTGGTTGAGCTCTGGGTTCACAAACAGCGGTCTACCACTCATGAAGAGCGTCACGATAGGAACCCCCATATCTCTCAAGCTTTGTACTTGACTGAGTGGCGCACTGTCCCCCCAGTCTAGGTGCTGACGGTCCCCATTTCCCTCGGCGTAGGGCTGCTCGGCGAGAACAACCACGGCAACATCGGGTGTCGTGGAATAGCTGCCTGTTGAGGAAAACTCAAGTGAGCCTCCAGCATTGGTTATAACTGACTCAAAGGCATCTCGAATGGTTGTAGCTCCGGGGAAGTCGATATTACTGGTGCCAGTGCCTTGCCACGTAACAGACCAGCCACCAGCTTGCAGCGGCACACTGTCGGCAGCATTACCTACCAGCAATACACGCTGGTTAGGGCGCAATGGCAAGACTTGATTATTGTTTTTGAGCAGGACCTGTGACCGGCGCACCGCACGTCGCGCGATCTCTCTATGAGGTGCGCTGCCGACTACTTCCGCGGGCTGACGGGCGGGATCAAAGTTTTGATTCATCAGTCCAAGCTTTTGCTTTAGTTTTATAATCCGTGTTACCGCTTCGTCAATGCGGCTCTCGCTGACCGTGCCGGCCTCGACCTGATCGATCAGAGTGTCCCGGAATGCTAACCACTGTGTGGGCACCATGACCATATCAATGCCGGCATTGATTGCCTTTGCGCAACTGGTATCGGAGCAACCCTGGACCTGTCCGATGCCGTTCCAATCGGACACCACCATGCCATCAAAACCGAGCTGACCTCTCAAGACGTCTGTTAAAAGTTCCCTCGATCCATGCACCTTTACGCCGTTGATGCTGTTAAATGTGGCCATAACCGTATCAACCGCCGCGTCGAACGCACCGACGTAGCCCGAGCCGTGCTGTTGGAGCAAGAGGGCGGTGCTGAGTTGCGTATTGCCTTGATCTCTTCCGCCTGTGGTGCCACCGTCACCGATGAAGTGTTTCGCCGTTGCGGCCAATCCCTCTCCCTGAATGCCCTCGACCATGGCGCGACCATAAGACTCAACAATAGCGGGATCATCTGAGTAACTTTCGTAGGTTCGACCCCATCGGTAGTCCTTGGCCTGCGCGAGTGTTGGTGCAAACGTCCAGTCAATGCCTGTTGCCGCTACTTCTCGAGCGGTCGCAATGGCTATTTCAGTTATGAGGTCGGTGTCGTTTATGGCACCCAAGCCGATATTGTGCGGGAATATCGTGGCGCCTCTCACATTGTTGTGGCCGTGTACGGCGTCGGTCCCCCAGAGAAGCGGAATGCCAAGGCTGTTGGTGGAGGTTTGTAGCGACGCTGCGCGCAACGAGCGCGCATACGCAACCCATTCCTCAGGCGTTGCAGCGCGATCGCCACTAGGGTGACTCCCACCGCCATTGAGGACGCTTCCTATCCCATATGCAGTGATTTCAGCTGTAGAGATGTAGGCGATTTCGGGCTGAACCATCTGCCCCACTTTCTGCGCAAGCGTCATCCGCGCCACAATGTCATCTGCGCGAGCAGAGAAGATGTCAAAGCTTACTGAAACGACCGTAACAACACGATTTACTTGGCTGGAATTACCTGCTAGATCAGTAGCAGTATAGGTCAGCGTATAGACACCCGGCTCCGAGCCCACTGCGCCAGTGGTGGTGATATCAATCTCGCCATCAACATCATCGCGCGCCGAGGCGCCTGGATCGACGAAAGTCTGCTCCGTCGTTATTTGAACGGTATCGTCCCCCTGAAGTGTAATTACCGGTGGTGTGTTATCGACCACCACAACAGTTATTGTCCGCGTTAGCTGGTTCGTATTCCCAGCGGTATCTGTCGCGCTATAAGTGATTGTGTAGACGCCTGGTTCAGTCCCGACCGTCCCGACGGTTGTAACAGTCACTTGGCCGTCGATATTATCGATCGCAGATGCGCCTTGTTCGACGTAGGTCTCGCCCTGACTCAATTCAAGTGATGCGGTTCCATTGAGAGTGATAACGGGGGGGACAGTATCCGCCACCTTTGAGGGAGCGGATGCTGTCGATGAGCCGCCACCTCCGCAGCCAGATATCAATAGTGAGCTGATAAGGAGTGTCGCTGTTGCGCGTGGCAAACTCATACGATTTATCCTGAAAAATAAACCCTGAACCGTGACGACAAGCTGAGAGAATCACAATGATATTGAGACCGAGCGGGCTAGGGAAGCGATGTGTTTCTCTTTTTCGTTTTTGCCTCAGACACGTCACGAATCAGCGCTCGCTCGGAAGTTTTTGAGGCAGGGAGCGTAAAGTTACGCTATGTCTTGAACACCACTTTAGCGCATGCAGCTCCCGGTGAATTACCCTTCCACGTCTTCGTATGATTGAGCGACTGCAGAAGTTGGTGCGCGGTCTTGAAGAATTGGTCGTATCTGGATCCGGCGCACTAGGCCGTATACCATGCTGATCAAAGTCGTCGCAGTGATAGCGCCACTGAGTTTTGAGCGCCCGTCAACGACATGGCCGCCAGGTGCGCTGGCTATACGGCAGGCATGCTTCTGAATCGAAGCGATGAGACCCATAATGAAGGCTAGGTAGTGGATAATAAGGATAATATTGATGACCGATTCAAATACAAACACAGATGTCGCTTCATACTTGCAGTCCTCAGCCCAAAAAGCGTGGCAGATCGATGGCATCAGTGATGACTTGCCCCTGAGAACCATAGAGCGTGTTGGCATTATTGGTGCCGGCACTATGGGTGGCGGTATTTCTATGAACTTTGCCTCTGTGGGTTTGCCGGTCACGATCGTAGAAACCAAGCAGGAAGCGTTAGATCGCGGGCTCGCAACGATTCGTAAGAATTATCAACGAAGCGCGGACCGTGGACGATTCCCGCAGGAGGAAGTAGACATCTGCATGGGATGTTATGCACCGGCACTTGATTTGGGAGCACTTGCGGATTGTGATCTTATTATTGAAGCTGTGTTTGAGGACATGGATATTAAAAAGTCTGTCTTCAAACAACTCGACCAGATCGCCAAGCCAGGCGCCATTCTTGCCACGAATACATCAGCACTGGATATTGATGAAATAGCGTCTATAACCTCCCGCCCTCAAGACGTCATTGGGCTGCACTTTTTCTCCCCGGCCAACGTTATGCGGCTACTCGAAATTGTCAGGGCAGAAAAAACTGCAGACGATGTCGTTGCGACCTCGGTCAATCTGGCACGTCAGATTGGTAAGATTGCAACGTTGGTTGGAGTCTGTCCCGGGTTTGTGGGCAATCGGATTTTGTTTGCACGACAATATCAAGCGAATGCACTGGTCTACGAGGGTGTTATGCCCTGGGACGTTGACGCGGCGTTTAATGCATTTGGTTTTAAGATGGGGCCGTTTCAAATGGCCGATCTGGCGGGTTTAGACATCGGTTGGAAAAAAGGCGCCAAGACGACAAATCCTATTCGCGATGCACTTTGCGAGCTCGATCGCAGAGGACAAAAAACCGGTGCTGGCTATTATGATTACGATGAAAGTCGCAAAAATATTCCCTCAGATGTGACGGCGAAAATCATCAGAGAGATTACTGGTGCCGGCGATAGTACTCTGTCATCAGACGCAATCATCGATCGCTGCGTGATACCCATGATCAATGAGGCATTGGCGATTTTGGAGGAAAATAAAGCACAGCGACCGAGCGACATCGATGTGGTTTGGATCAATGGCTACGGATGGCCACTCGATAAGGGAGGGGTTCTGTATTACGCCGATACGATCGGAGCGGAGAAAGTGCTATCTGTGATGACCGAACTGGCGGCGTCGGATAACAGTATCAAAGTCTCCCCCTTGCTGAGAGAACTGGCCGCATCGGGCGGGCGTTTTGTCGATATTGATACGGGCGGCCTAAAGGTTTAGTGACGGTCGCTTTATGAGCAAATTGTTAACGTTCAACGGCGATGTATTGTGAATCAGGCGCGGGCAGAAGCCGGATCATTTGCACAGTTTTTCTCCCAAAGTCTAGCGGACCCAGATCGTTTATTTTGGTTGCTGAATGCGGGCGGTTGGATTGGTTTATCACTCGTTACGTTGGTCAGTTTATCCCTCCCTTACGGGCAACTCGAGTTTGCGTACATTACGCATAACCTGCTCCAGTCGATCGCGGGTTTTTTACTGTGTGTGCCGCTGAGGCTAGTCATCAAACGGTCGTGGTCGCTCAGTCCTTGGCACAGAGTTATCATAGCGAGCTCGTTGACCATCGTTAGCGCAGCTGTTTGGACTGGATTTCGGCTTGAGCTGTTGATGATTTTGACCGAGGAGACAGGGTTATGGCGTGACTTTGGCGGCTGGTTTTTTGCCTCTTTATTCGTCTTCCTAGCGTGGGTTTTACTCTATCACATGGTCAAGTTTGGCCAGGCGCTGCAGGGGGAGAAAGAGACCCTTTTGGTATTGGAAGCAGGGCGTCGGAAAGAGGCATTTAAGTTGGTTTCAGCCGAGTCTGCTGCCAAGGAGGCGCAACTTAAATTATTACGCTACCAACTCAATCCACATTTTTTGTTCAACACTCTCAACTCAATAGCCTCTCTTGTAAGTGCTAAACGGAGCACCGATGCGCAAAGCATGATTGGTGAACTGTCGACTTTTCTCAGGTTCTCATTGGAGTCTGATAGAAATATTACGATACCGTTTCGAGATGAGATAGAAGCATTGGATTTGTACCTTCGAATAGAGCAGGTTAGATTTTCAGACCGATTGGTAGTAGAGCAAAATATTGATCCTCGAGTATTACCCATACAGGTGCCTAGTCTGCTTCTGCAGCCGTTGGTTGAGAATTCCATTAAGCACGCCATAGGCAGAGCGGAGGAGGGAGGCCGGATTTTGATTACTGCAGAGTTAGAAGATCGAAATCTGGTTCTGACTGTTGAGGACAGTGGTTCTGGTGTGGACGAAAAAGGGCCTGAGTTATCTGACCTGTTCGACGCCCCCGGATTTGGACTGCGTAGCACTGCAGAGCGACTGGAAAATCTCTACGGCGATGGATTTAGTTTCAATGCGTCACGATCGCCACTTGGCGGTTTAAAGCTTGCCTTACACTTGCCGATACGAGGCAACCATTAATGACAAAAATATTGCGTGTCTTAATCGTCGATGACGAGCCATTGGCACTCGATTACATGGAAACCATACTGGCGTCTGTCGGTGATGTTGAGGTAGTCGGTCGCTGTCGCAGTGGACGAGAGGCGCTCATCGAGCTCCAAAAGTGCGAGGTGGACCTGATGTTCCTCGACATCCAAATGCCTGGTTTGAATGGCTTGGAAGTAGTGAAACGGTGCCAAAGCGATGTTATGCCTGTAGTGGTATTTGCGACCGCCTATGACGAATATGCGGTTCGTGCCTTTGAGGCCAATGCGGTCGATTATTTGCTTAAGCCGTTTGAGACCGATCGTGTTCAGAGTGCGGTTATGCGAGCGCGTGATCGATTGTTGTCAGTTGCTTTGCAGAGCGGGAAAGAAGCTGCTGTGGCGGCGATTGCCGGATTAGAAGGGGGACGGGAGTTGTTGGCAAGTGACATTCAAGACCGCCCGTCGCGCCTACCCATCAAAGATGGTCCACACACATATCTTATTGAGCTGGGTACTATCGACTGGATTGATGCCGCAGGCGATTACATGTGTGTCCATGCAAATGGCGAAACATATATTCTTCGTTCTACGATGAAAGAGCTAGAAAGGAAGCTCACCTCGGAGTTCGTTAGGATTCATCGTTCGACCATCGTCAACCTCAACAAAGTGCGATCTGTCGACGCTATTCCCAAAGGCGAGTGTCTACTCCACCTAGACGACGAGGTGAGTCTTAAGGTCAGTCGGAACTACCGGTCTGCTGTCCAAGACCTCATGGGATAAGGCCTAGTTAAGCGCTTTCCCACTTGTCTCGCTGAAAGTCCCTATCGTCGCGTTTGTATTAAGTGCGGTACGGCGATGTGGGATAAAGCACGCTACTAAATCTAATTAAATATTAAACAAATTGGGGTTACTCATGTTTGATCGCTTGTATCGTCATGGCCGTGTTGCTGGCATTTTCCTTGCGGCAGCTCTTCTAAACGCCTGTGGTGGAGGGAGCGCAACTGCTCCGGATACTGAGCCGTTTTATCTGGAGCCAGAATCAGAGTGGGCGTTGGTATGGGCCGATGAGTTTGACGGTGCTGCTGTTGACTCGAGCAATTGGACTTTTCAGCTTGGTGACGGAAGCGACAATGGCTTACCCGGTTGGGGTAATTATGAGCGGCAGTACTATCAGGCTGAGAATGCATCGATCGCGGAGGTGGATGACACATCAGCACTTGTGATTGAGGCGCGAGCGGAAAGCGCAGGCAACAGTAATTACACATCCGCACGCATGAGGTCTCTGGAGAAATTTGATTTTAAATTTGGGCGTGTTGAAATTCGAGCTAAAGCGGCTCCAGGCGACGGCATGTGGTCTGCGGTTTGGATGATGCCAACGGACTCAACCTATGGCACATGGGCTGCTGGCGGTGAGATCGACATCATGGAAGTCGTCAATGCGGGCACCGAAAACCAAGGGGTTTTCATGGCCGCGCACTACGGTTTTGAGTGGCCGCTCAATCAGATAACGTCTGAAGATGCCGCGGTTGATGATGCAAGCGACTGGCATACTTACGCTCTTGAGTGGTCAGGTGACTACCTCCGCTGGTTTGTCGATGGTGAGCACCTGCGAACAGTCAATAAAGATGTGTATTACAGCTATTATTTCAAAGACAACACAGACGGCTATCAGCTGGCGAGCGATCCGGCCGCGCCCTTTGACGGTGAGTTTCATTTACTGGTCAATTTGGCGGTGGGTGGTATCGGACCTGGCGTAGAGCTTGACCCAGAGTCAGTGCCCGGAGAAATGGTCGTCGATTACATTCGCGTGTATCAGTGTCAGTACGGCGCTGAGGGTGGTGTGGGCTGTAATACCTTTGCTGATCGCAGTCTGGAGTCGCCTGAGGCCCAAAGTCCCGAAGTTGTGACGACAGATATTTATACCGACGCTGTTGGCCCCTTAACCTGGTCGTTCCTGACTGGTGATGTAACTCGCGATCTGCAGGCTGGCGTGGGCTATAACAATGACGGAGCCATTGATATTGCAGTATCCGAAGTCGCAGTCGAGGGCCGCGGTAATGTCCTAGACGTGATGACCAGCGGTGGCGGCAACGTCGTTATTAACGCAGCCGACGGTAAAACATTCGACGTATACGGCCATCGTGGTGGCGGAGAGCTTAAGTTCGATATGTACATTGACAGCTCCATGACGGCGCCAAGCAGCACTATCGCAATCAAAATGGATAGTGGCTACCCGGCGTTGGGCAGTGTGTCGATCGATGTTGCCGCGATGCCCAAGAATGAGTGGTTCACCTACAGTGCATCTATCAACGATATTGTAGAAAACCGAGGCGAGCGTGCTCTCGCTCTGGGTGCGGTACAAAATTTAGTCGTGATCGAACCTAGTGCGGCCGCGCACCTGCAAATGGATAACATTCGCCTCGTATGTGGCACACCGAATGGCGATTGCGGTGTCGCGGCGCCCGCACAAGCTAACGACGATCTTGTGATTACGGTGCTTGATGAAAATGGTCAGGCTGGATCTGCATGGTCGCCCGGTATATGTGCGGTGTCTGCGGAAAATGCGTTTGCAGACGATTACTGCGATGGAAATACGTCAAATCAGGTAACGTGGTCTGTTGTTCCAACGGGTGATGACGCCATTGGCCCTAATGCCGTAGAGGTTAACTTTGGTGACGGCGTCGGTGGAGCATGGTTCATCAAGGATGCTCAAGGACTTGATTTGAGCGATGCCACAGGCGGCACCCTCAAGTTTGATATTGAGTTGACCAATGAGACGGTAGTCGATGGCATCATTTTCAAGGTTGAAAATGACTATCCGCAAGGCACTGGCCCAATCGAGCTTGATCTGACTGGTTACATTCCGGGTACTTGGGCTAGCTATGAAATTCCGATTTCGGATTTGTTGCTCTCAACCAATGCGGAATTAAATAATCCACCTGGGGGGCGCTTGGACCTCGCTGTAGTGAAGGCATTCCTTGTGTTGTCACCCAATGGTGAGCAGGGTGGTAAATCGTTTAAAGTCGCTAATGTCAGGCTGGAACGAGAGGCCGGAAGTGAGACTGAGGACACGGGAATATTTGGCACTTGGATGATACGGCCGGGGACGGAAACGTTAGGTGTTGGCCCCGAACCGTTTGATGTACAGTGGTTTAGCAATAACGACACAGTAAATGATGAGCGTGCTTGCTTCTTTGATGATGAGTACGTCTTCTCGCGCGACGGTTCGTTTGCAAATGTTCAAGGTGAAACCACATGGGTTGAGGCTTGGCAGGATGCTGACCTCGCCGATACATGCGCTACGCCCGTAGCACCTCATGATGGATCTATACCTGCAACGTTTGAATTCGACGAGGCTGCTGAGACGCTTACGTTAACCGGTCAAGGCGCTTATATGGGCTTACCTAAGACTGTCAATGGCAGCGAGCTGGCATCCCCCGATCTTGCGCCTGCATCGGTAAACTATAGTGCCTATTTATCCGATGATCGTTCGTCCCTGGATCTAGTGATTGAAGCAATTCCTGGGAACTACTGGACTTACCAGTTTATTAAGACTGCCGAGCCGCCTCCACCCTCATTCCTCTTGGGAACGTGGGTTACGTCTGACGAGATTGCGTCTCTCGGTGTTGGACCTGAGGAGTTTGATACTCAGTGGTTTAACAACACCGAGATTGTTAACGAAGAGCGAGCATGTTTCTTTGATGATGAGTTTACGTTTGAGGCCGACGGCAGTCTTTCCATTGATTATCAGGGCGAGACCTGGATTGAATCATGGCAGGGATCTAGCGAGGGTGCAGATATTTGTGGTGCTCCTGTTGCTCCGCATGACGGGACAGGAGCGTTTACTTGGGCCCACGATGCCGATGCAAATGAGCTTACGCTGAATGGTAAAGGAGCTGCCATTGGGCTACCTAAGGTAACAAATGCGGGTGAGTTGAGTTCTCCCGACGTTGCGCCTGAGAGCTTAACCTACAATATTTATGACAATGAAGACGGCACAGCGACCGTGACCATCCAGACACAGGACTCCGGGAACTGGTGGCAGCACAAAATGGTCAAGATTGCTGAACTACCCGGAGACTCACCGATAGCTGGATCGTGGTATCTTTCCACTGAGGAGGCCTCAATGGGAGTCGGTCCAGAGGAATTTGATACGCAGTGGTTTAACAACACGGCTATCATTAATGAAGAAAGAGCCTGTTGGTTCGATGATGAGTACGTATTCGGCGCAGACGGATCGTTTAGTATTAATCACGATGACAGTACTTGGCTTGAGGGTTGGCAAGGTGGAGAAGCGTCCGATGCATGTGGAAGCCCTGTAGCACCCCATGATGGTTCACCAGCTTCGTTCATCTATGATGCTGAAGGTGGAACCTTGACACTAAACGGTGTGGGTGCCTACATCGGGTTGCCCAAGGTCACTAACGCGGGTGAACTGGCGTCGCCAGACACCGCGCCAGGTTCTCTGCAGTACAACGCCTACCTAGATGAAGATACTGGAGAGCTCACACTGACCATTCAGACATCGGATAGTGGTAACTGGTGGCAGTTTGTGCTGGTTCGATAGGAACTGATTGAGCTATCTCAAAGCCGGGGCTTAGCTCCGGCTTTTTTTTGCCTGGTGGCAACTTGGCCCGCGCCAACGAGTACAGTAAAACCAGCCGGGATAGAGTCTATGGCATATTGAGGATCGTTCTGAGGTGAGGCCTTGGGTCTTAAACTCGTTATAGGGTATGAATCCAGTTATTGTCCCTGCGGTGCCGACAGCTTGCTAAGCGCTTGCGTGAGAGATTAATCGCTTGATGTATTCACCGTGCATGGGTAGTCCTTGAACTGTCCCGGCGGCCTGCTCTCGGATTGATGTGAGGAAAGAGGCCAACTCCGACGGGTCCATGGTTTCGACAATATTGTGGTAGGTCCGAGGGACAATACCTTGACCTAACAAAACTTGTACCCAAGAATTTTCTGTAAAAATATCGTCTTGTGCTTGAAAAACTCGCCCAGTTGATCGAAACATTTCTATTCGGTGGGATAAGGTCTCGGGTAACTCCATATTTCTGCAATGGTCCCAAAATGGCTCGCCATATCTTTCGTTAGCCGTGTAGTGGAGAACAATGAAGTCGCGGATGTACTCGGCCTCGCTGCGAACCTGTTTGTTGTATTGCGTAACGGCTGTTTTCTCGATGAGAGGGTCAGGAAACAAGAGGAGGAGCCACATAATTCCGTTTTGAATCATGTGGATGCTTGTGGACTCAAGCGGCTCAATAAAGCCGCTAGATAACCCCAAGGTTACGCAGTTTTTTTCCCAGTATCGTTTACGCTGACCCGTTGTAAATTTGATTTGGCGCGGTTCCGTCGTCAGAGTCCCGGCAACACTCTGGATTAGCAAGTTATGAGCTGCCTGGTCATCCATAAACTCACTTGAGTAGACTAAACCGTTACCCGTGCGGTGCTGCAATGGGATTTTCCAGCGCCATCCCGCTTCATGTGCGATAGCCCGGGTATATGGTTTGGGATGCTCGGTGATTTCGCTTTGAACTGCCCATGCCCGATTTGCGGGCAACCAACTTGACCAATCGTCATAGTCAACGCCCAGTGCATTGTCTGCAAGAATTGCTTGAAAGCCACTACAATCAATAAAAAGGTCCCCCTCAACAGCTTGTTCTCCATCATTGATTTGAAGGCTCGAT
Source organism: uncultured Alteromonadaceae bacterium (assembly GCA_913064725.1). Taxonomy (GTDB): domain Bacteria; phylum Pseudomonadota; class Gammaproteobacteria; order Pseudomonadales; family Halieaceae; genus Luminiphilus. The sequence goes on from CAJYAI010000037.1 coordinate 22,482, forward strand.
ATGAAACCATCGCTAGTTTTGTCGATCCGGGTTATGCGCCCTTCGACCCGAATGACGCCCGCAGTTTCAGCAAGATTCCTTAGATAAGCCGCGTATTTTGCTGCATCAAGATGGTAAGCGTAGTTCAATCGATTTTTACTGGTGATTGCAAAGCGCTCCTGTTGCGCTGCTAAGAGCTCAGCACAATAGTCACCGTAGTCGTATTCAATACCGAGTGAACGACCCTTCAACCAAAAGTGATGAAAGCCAGCTGCCCAAGAGCCCTGTCCCGTGTCACCAAACGAATGAATATAGGAATCGCCAACGGTGCGCCAGTTTTCGAACTGGATTCCTAGTTTAAAGGTACCGCTAGTGAGCTTGATGAAATCTGGCTCAGGAATCTGTAGCATTCGATTGATAGACAAAATTGATGGTATGGTTGCTTCTCCAACACCGATGGTTCCGATACTTTCGGACTCCACTAAGATGATTTCCAGAGGCCGTGCTACGAGCTTGGACAGAGCGGCGGCTGCCATCCAGCCGGCGGTTCCGCCGCCTGCTATTACAACTTTGTTAACGTTTTGGTCCATATATAGAAATCTTCACTCAAACAATAATTAACACGGTAGGGGGTTTCACGATGGCCGCCTCACCCGCCGCACTCTGTCATCAGGTACGATTTTTCATAAGCATTACCGGCTCTGCGTCTTCACTGAATACGTAGCAATCAAATAAAGCTTTCATCGCCTTACGTTGATCTTCAGGGAGTGATTCCATGAGCTGCGACGTAGATTTTAGCGTATTTATCAATGAGACTTCGTCATTATTCGACTCGTGCCACCAAAAATTGATAAGCCCGTTTATTGAGGACAATCCTTGTACGTGGTGCCACCACAAACTTGGGATGTATACCGCATCCCCGACATCGAGATCGACGGTAAGCATGTTGCGTTCAGCGTCCCTGAAGTTGGGGAAACGAGCATAGTCTGGTTTTACAAAGTCCACGAGGCTTATAGGCTGTCCTGCTGGAGTCATATCCCACGGGCCGACATACAAATTTTTTGCCTGATCTGGGGGCAAGAGCGTAAACCGTCTCTTGCCCGCGACACAGCATGCTATATTTCTGGGTAAGTCAAAGTGCGCAGAAACCCGACTTCGGTTCCCAATCCACAAACTCACGGTTGGTTCGTGTAGTTCGGTGGCTAATGTGTTATCCGTCGACATACCAGGGAGGAGCTTAGTTATGTCGACTGACCCGACATAGATTGCTGGCGCTTTTGGGTCGTTTTCGTATTTTATGAGTTGATGGAAAAAACGTTGTAGCGTGGTTTCGATCGTGTAAAAGTTAAAGCCAGTCATATCCTCGTTGTAAAAAAACCGAGCCATATGGCGGGCTTCAGCGACGATTGCTCGCACCATCATACCGTCGTAAAAGCTTTCAAGATAATTCAGTGCTGAATGAGTGCTCTTAGCAGCGGCGGAGGTTAGTGGCCACCTTTTGGTAAAGCCGCGGGCTACCCATGGTTCGCTTGCAGTTAATAAGTGGGCGGGTATGACTTGATCCGCGTAAAGTGAAACTTCGACGATAGGGTCTGGCATAGGCGCTTAGAACTCGCAGTCCTGTTCAATTTTGAGATTTTTAAGCTCGATTAATCGGGCTACTTCCCCCATCGATGCGATCATCATGTATGAGGGAAGAAGACAGCTATTTTTGTGAAGGTCAATTAAGGTCCTATCGCTGGCGTTTTGGAGTTTTTCGTCATCAATTGCGTATAGGCCTTGTAGCTCTGCCGCCTTGCCCTTTGTTAATGGTATTCGAAGCGTAAGTGGGCTAATGAGTTCATGTTTCGTAAGCAGTGCGACGAACTCTGATGTTTTAGCGACACCCGCATGAATCTGAGTAAGCGTATTTGTCAGGCGGTTCAGGTATTTGGTATTTGACCCGTCGTCATTGAAAAGGCGCTCCCCCGCAGTACTACTAACCGTTGTGTGGTCACAGTTTATGGCCACAAAGTTTTCTGGGTCTCTGCCATTACTGGAAGCGGATTCAGTAGCAATGAGTAGGGGCCCGCGCTCAATGAGTAATGGCACGTGAGTCGAAAGCCACGAGTTATTTTTGATGAAGAGGTTTTCCTCAGCCTGCAGGCCAAAGAGCGCGACAGGTTGGTATGCGCTCCCATCACTTGGTTTCGTAAATAGAAGGGGAAAGCAGCTTTGCAGCCTTCTAAACTCCTGGACTACTATCGGTGAGTAAATCGCATTTTCGTGCTCACTTGTGTCCGTAGTTATTCCGATCGTCGCGTGGTCGTGGCTGTTGAGTCGCTGGATATTTGTCATAGGCAGATGATAGTCACTTTTTTCCCGTTTGAGTCTGACATGAATTTATCGTGTCAAAAAAAAGGCCGCAATCAAGCGGCCTTTAAGACTCCATTGCACATTAGAGGTTGTATCGAAATCCAACGTTGTAGCGTGTACCTTGCACCCCCGCTGCGAAGACCTGCAGCTCGCTTCTGGCGTAGGAGCGGAAAGTGTTGTTTGTTAAATTAATACCCTCCACATAGACAGTGAGTGAGTCGTTCACGTCATACGTAATGTTTCCATCCCACTGGTCATATTCTCGAACGTAAGCGGGCTGAGCATTGTTCCCATCGAAGTAGGTGTCACGCCAGTTGTACGCAACTCTGGCCTGAAGTCCGTACTTGTCGTAGAACAAGATGAAGTTCCGTGTATCGCTAAGCCCTTGTAGGGCGTTTTGTGCTTCATCGGAAGAGTTGTCGTATTCAGCCGAACCGCTAGCAAATGTCGCATTAGCAATAAAACCGACACCGGTGTCCCAGAAGTTGTGCTGCCAGGCTAACTCCATTCCATCAATGCTCTCCAAACGATCACTGTTGGTCACCGTGTTGACATCGACTACGACAGGGTTGTCTCTGCCAATAACGCCATAGATGGCATTATTGTCCACGTCCACGCCAGGCGCTGATGGGTAGTTGCTGAAAATATATTCACGAAGTTCAGTTTCAGAAGGTATTGCACCGTTGGCTGCCTGGAACGCGGCAGATGCATCTTGATATAAAGAACCCAGGCCCGGATGGACGAGGTTCTCATCATAAACAACATCCTCAACCGTCGTCGCGCCAATCCAGTTAGCAACCTCTTTATCGAAATAGCCGATCGAAATGTAACTCGCGTCACCATAGTAATATTCTAGTGAAAGATCGAAATTATCCGCCTCATAAGGAAGCAACCCCGGGTTACCATAGTCGACTGCGATTTGTTGCTGCACTCCGCGGTTAACTGGTATGTAAAGAGGCACAGACGGTACCCCCTTTAATGATCCAAAACCGGCTCTAGCAATCGTCTGACTATAGGAAGCGCGGAAGACGATGTCATCTGTGAGCTCTATATCGAAATCGATAGAAGGAAGAACGTGGTCATAACTGCCAGTTAAGCCAGTTGAGCGGCTTTTTTCCCCTTGAAGCACTACGAACTCGTTACCACCCGACCAAGAGATGCCTTCATAGGTTGGAATAATAGAGTACGAGGTAACGTCCGTTTCTTCATAGCGAACGCCCACGCGAGCATTGAAAGGAAGATCGTACAACGCGCCGGTATAGCTTAACTGTAGATACGCCGCGTCGGTATTCTCCTCAAATTCATCTTCTCCGTTATTCGGTGTGAACTGGTTACAAAACGCGTTTCCACAGCTGCCATTCAAGTTCTCGTTGTTTCCGTATATCAACCCGTAGTAAAGCGGGTTATTCGGACTCAGTGTATTTAGATAGAGTGCCCGCTGAGCAAGGTCTGCGAGCTCTGCGGTGAAGAAGTTTACGTTAACTTGATCTCCGCCTCCGAGTTCGTTGAATACACCTTCTAAAGAGGCAGGTACGACTAAATCTGAAATGCTGCCATATGCCGTGGTCTGACTTTCTGACCACTTATCTCGCTGCACTAGTGCCGCTGCTGAATAGTTTTCCACTTCAGTCCTAGCTAGCCCAAAGTCAACGCGGAATGTATCTGTAAAATCGAAGCTGCCCCGCAGCTGTGCTTGCGCCAGATCCATATCGGCCCAGAAGTTCTCAAACTTACTACCGGATATATGCATATCGTCGGGCGACAGTGGCTCGGCTAGCTGAACACTGAGAACCGGCACCTCTGAAGTGAAGTTTGTACTAGCGACTTCCCGTCCATATGCGGACATGGCAATCATAGAGGTACTGCCAAACCGGCCATTAGGTGTTGATGTGGCGCTTGACTGATGCACGTCTAACTCTAAGCTCAACCTGTCAGTGGGATCCCAAGCAATGTTGAAGCCGAGCGACTTGCGCTCATTCAATTGCCCATCGTCAGAGGTCGCCATTACGAAATCTGTTTGGTTGTTACTCTCGGTGTAAATTAGGGGACTCGCGACATTATCAATGGTTACCCATGTCCCTTCCTCACGAATCTGACCGTAGTAGGTTCCGACCGTGTTTCCCACATGCGCTAAATCCAAGCGCGCATATGTGTAATCTAATGTCGCGGTAAGTGTGTCTGAAGGCTGCCATTGAAGTGTAAGCTGCGCATTTTCTCTTACGCGGTCATATTCATCCAACGCGTAAGTGCTCTCGCGAGGCACAGCTGGAATGGCGCCATCCGTGGGGGCGTTAATATTGAGACCATTATTCGATGGAATTGCAGGGAACTCTTGCCATGATGTTGTTCGACCCGTTGCTTCTCCAGATTTTCTCTCCTGGAACGACCCCGTTAGTGCAAAGCCTAAAGTGTCATCCATAAAAGTATGCGACAACAACACCGCTATTTCTGGTGTTATATCGTCATCTTTGCGAGAGCTTTGATCTAACACTCCTTTCGTGCTGAGCGTAAACGTAGTACCGGGACGGTCGAGAGGCTTAGCTGTGAGTACATTGATGGTGGCTCCGATTCCACCCGTTGGAACATTAGCTTGTGCGGTTTTGTAGACTTCAACACCAGAGACCGCCTCAGAAGCAATGTCGCCGAAGTCAAACGACCTACCAAATCCACTGTGCGTTGGCATCTGACGGCCGTTCAGTGTGACTAGGTTGAAGTCAGCACCAAAGCCACGAACTGTCACACGGGCACCCTCACCACGGTC
>CAJYAI010000038.1 GCA_913064725.1 uncultured Alteromonadaceae bacterium
GAAAATGGCTGGGGCGGGAGGATTCGAACCTCCGAATGGCGGGATCAAAACCCGCTGCCTTGCCGCTTGGCGACGCCCCAATAACTGTTTGTGCTACACCGCAGTGAAGCGATTAATTCCCTTTGCAACGAAGACCTCGAACGTGTCGCGGGCGCGCTGTGCCACGCGCTGCGCCTCGTCCTGCGAGTCGAACCCCGCAAATACACAGGCACCGCTCCCCGTCATCATCGCGGGGCCAAATCCTGACAGCCAGTCCAGCGCTGTCTTAACTTGCTCAAATTTACTCACCACCACCGGCTGTAAATCGTTGCGCGCCGACCCATCGAAAACGGCCGACACTGTAATTGGCGGAGTATTGCGTGTCAATTCTGGCGCGTTGAAGATTTCCTGCGTTGAGACATGGCAGTTGGGGTAAATGATGACAAACCAACGTTCAGGTAAGACCATGGGTGTCAGTTGGTCGCCAACGCCCTCAGCCCAAGCGGAGTGACCCATAACGAACACCGGGACGTCGGCACCTAAAGAGGTGCCCATCGTGGCTAACGCTTCGGTGCTGTGTCCAGTCTGAAATAAGGCGTTGAGCGCGAGTAACGTTGTCGCCGCATTCGAGCTACCGCCGCCTAGCCCACCTCCCATGGGTATGACTTTGTCGATAGTAATGAGTACACCACGATCCGCTGGTGGCGCCAGCAAATGAGCAGCCTTTACAATGAGGTTGTCTTCATTCGGCACCCCACGAAGCGCCGAGGCGAGGTGGATGCCCGGTTCATTTACTATTTCAAAGCGCATTCGATCGCCCCAATCGAGCAACTGAAATACAGTTTGTAGCTGGTGATAGCCGTTTGGCAGTCTGCCGATGACGTGGAGAAACAGGTTCAGTTTCGCAGGACTCAGTGTCTCGATGACTACCTTACTCATGGGGCATGAGGTCCCATTGGCTTACGACTATGTTTAGTGTGTAGCGTATCGATGTCACCTTGATTTTTTTCGGTACCCGGTAATGCTCGGCCGTCGACCACTGCTCGATTACCCTCGTGATGCTTTCATTTGTCGGCGGTGCACCCGTGAGTAATGACGCAACGTCGCTTGGAGCGACTAACCGCAGCGGGCTGGTCTCATCGGCGTCGAACATAGTGGCTAGTGGTGATCGTCGTCCTGCGGAATCTTCAATGAATACGCCTCCAGCTGTGTTGATAACAACAACGCGTTTCAGACCCAAACTATCGCTCAGCACGATACGGTCGTTATCTGGCGCTCTATGTATCCAGGTGAAGCGTAGGGTCTGTCTTTGCCCGTCAGTGGCGATTAGCATCTTGCCTTTGGCTTGCCAGGCGCTGGTGCTGGGAATGAGTGAAGGGCCCGCAATGTCGCCTACCGGCTCATTTGTTTTGTGCGCGCAGGCTGACAGAGTAAGCAAAAGGTAGGCGTAACCAAGGCGTCGATAAAGCATGATTAGTCTGGAAGAGGAATGGCAAGACGCGTGGCCATTTCTTGGAGGTGCTCATTGTTGGGCGATGCTCGCCATTGGTTGTCGATAAGATCCTTCGCCTCAATCTCGCGTCCTTGGGTCCACAACAGCTCGATAAGATGAGCAGCCACCTCTGGATCTGGGTATTGTTGATAGGCCTCCTTGAGCAATAGTTCGGCTTGTCGGCCTTTGCCCAGCTTGAAGTAGACCCAGCCGAGGCTGTCGATGATGGCAGGGTTACGTGGATCTTTTGAAAAAGCTTCTTCTAGCAGCCCTGCAGCCTCTGTAAATCGATTGGTGTTGTTGGTGAGAGCATAGCCTAGCGCATTGAGCGCGTTTGAATCGCCAGGTGATAGCGTCAGTACGGCCCGATAGTCGGTTTCTGCCTGTTCAAATAAATCCGCACGCTCGAGCAAGTTGGCGCGTGCGAACAGCAGTCGAACTGACGCAGGGAAGGCTCCAATGCCCTCATTCAGTATGTCGATGGCGCTTCTAGACCCAAGTGCATCCAGCGTATCGGCATGAAGTGAGAAGCTCAGTTCACGACCTTGTGGGTGCTTTTTTCGCTGCTCTGTGAAGAAGTCATCTACGGCGTTGAGGTCACCTGCCGAAAATAAAATATTTGCGGCTTCTTGCAGAGCGCGCGGATAGTTTTCCGAGGGCGCGACCAACATAAAAGCATCGAGGGCCGCTCTGGAGTCTTCGAGTTGAATCAGCGCGAGTCCTTTGAAAAAGGACGCGTCACTGGTCCGCTGTCCGCTTTTGATAGCGCGATCGAGGCGGATGATGGCGCTCTCGGGCTCGGATAGTTCGATATCTAAGACGGCTGCGCCAATTAGATAATCCACGCTAGGCGATGGTGCCATCAATAATCGATCAAATTGTGCTTTCGCCTCAACAAGTCGCTGCTTGACCAGCAGGTAGCGCGCGTACTGATAGCGCAGCAACGCGCTATCGGTGACCTCTATGGCGGCCAGGAGTTGCTTAAAAGGTTGTGCCTCATCGGCTTGCGATGCGATCTCTGTTAGCAGCAGCGTGCCTCTCTCGTGGTAAGGCGAGGCATCGAGAAGTTTTTCTATGTAAGCTCTCGCCTCTTCTGGGCTCCCATCACGCCACTCCAATAACGCCAGCGCAAAGAGGCATCGCAGGTCATCTGGATAGTCCGCTCTGAGAGATTCTAGGAGCGCCCTAACATCTGCCTGCGTATCCGCTGACTGGGACTGATAGTTATTTAAGAGCGCTGCTGGGTTGATATCCGATCCGGCATCAAAGGCCCGACGAGAAAATACAAGGGCATTTGTAATGTCACCACGATCAATATAGGTGGCCGCTGCCAGTGTCGCGGCACCGCCATCTAGAGGTTCGAGATCAGAGACGCGGGTCGCCATTGCCAAGGTCGCATCGGAATCGCGAAGATATTGCGCGAGTTGCAACGCGCGGCGCGCAATATCGGGATCCGCTATGGCTCCACTGGCCGCCATGAGATGGACCAATCCCCGTTCTAGATCTCTCTCCCTTATCGCAAACTCGGCTTTGAGCAGGTTCGACAGCTGATCGGCAGCCAGATCTGCATAGGGGTAGGTCGGTTGGTCCTCCGCCGTGCCGACAACCGAAGGGGCCGGAGGCTGTGCTGGGGGCTCGATTGAATCCAGACTAGTGCAACCAGAGAGAATGCATGCCAATACGAGGGCTGTGTTCTGTAACGTTCGCATGGTGCTAATAATGACACAACCGGCGAAATCGGCACATGGTCTCTCGTAAACACAATTCTCTGTTATTATGCGAATGTATGTAGCTAATGATTGACAATTATGCCGTCAAATTTGATTGTCATTGGGGTAAATCATGACTCTGCACCAGTAGCGGTGCGGGAGCGGGTGGCGTTTGCGCCTGAAAGTGTCCCTGAGGCGATTTCAGCACTGATAGGCACTACCCATCTTAACGAAGCCATCATTTTGAGCACCTGTAATCGCACAGAGATTTATGGTTGGGTCGGCGACGACGACCCGGCAATACAGGGTGGAGATGACGTCATAGAATGGCTCGCCCGTTATCATAACGTTGCGCTCGATGACTTGGCGACTTGCACCTATCGAAATTATGGTGCCACCGCGCTCACTCATTTGGTGCGTGTCGCTGCAGGACTGAACTCGATGGTCCTCGGTGAGCCACAAATATTTGGCCAGATTAAGTCTGCCTTAGCCGTCTCACAGGAATGTGGCGGTACCGGTGATTTCCTCAGCAGATTATTTCAGGAGGCTTTTCGTCTCGCCAAACGCGTTCGAACCGATACGGCCATTGGTGAAAACCCTGTATCGGTGGCCTATGCCGCTGTGGATCTTGCCGGCAGGATTTTCTCCGATATGTCCAATCGTACGGCCTTGCTGTTGGGCGCAGGTGAGACAATAGAGCTAGTGGCTCGGCACCTTAATGAGGCCGGTTTAGGTAAGTTAATTGTGGCCAATAGAACACTTAAGCGCGCCGAGTCTCTGGCAGATCAGTTTGGTGCTGAGGCGATCTTACTCGCCGATGTCACGGAGCGCCTGCCCAGCGCGGATATTGTGATTAGTTCGACAGCAAGTCAGCTTCCCATTCTCGGGAAGGGGGCAGTGGAAGAAGCCATTAAAAAACGCCGCTACAGGCCGGTATTGCTCATAGATTTGGCTGTCCCCCGAGATATTGAGCCTCAAGTGGCAGCGCTGTCCGATGTCTACCTCTACACCGTAGATGACCTGCGAGGCGTCGTTGAGGAAAACGTGCGTCTGCGCAGTCATGAGGCGAATAAGGCTGACAAAATTATCGACGAGGGGGTCATTGAGGTAGAGGCCACTTGGTTACAACGTGCGTCCTCCGATGTCGTCCGAAACTACCGCGAATCAGCTATGGCGATTCAGCAGGCAGAGCTTGAGCGTGCGATTAAAGCCCTAGAAGGAGGTAAAGATCCGCAGGATGTTGTGACGCGGCTCTCCCGAGATCTGACCAATAAACTGATTCACGCGCCCACCGCTGGCCTCAAGCAAATCGCGAAAGAGGGTGATCGTGTTAACGTAACACGTGCAGCCGAGTTGCTCGGAGTAACCCCGTCATCGGCTTCTGACGGCCCGTCAACACTACAGTAGTTTTATAAAGGCAGTTATTTGTGAAGTCATCGCTTGTCACCAAGCTTGAATCGTTGTGCGATCGTCATGAGGAAGTGTCGGCGTTGCTGTCGGATGCAGAGACTGCATCGAACCCCGATAAATTTCGCACTCTGTCGCAAGAGTATGCCCAGCTTGACGAGGTCGTTCGGGTTTATAGCGGTTATCGTCAAGCACAGACGGATTTAGCAGAAGCCCAGACGATGCTGGCTGACGGCGATCCAGATGTTCGCGAGATGGCGCAAGAAGAGATGGACTCTTTGACACAGCAGATGACGCTCGCCGAGGGCGAGTTACAAGTGCTGATGCTGCCCAAGGATCCAAAAGATAAAAACAATGTGTTTTTGGAAATTAGGGCGGGAACAGGTGGCGACGAAGCGGCCATTTTTTCCGGTGACCTGTTTCGCATGTACAGCCGCTACGCAGAAAGCAAGCGATGGTCTATTGAAGTTGTATCGGAGCGAGCTGGGGATCACGGTGGTTACAAGGAGCTGATAACACGCGTTGTGGGTGATGCGGTCTATGCACATCTGAAGTTTGAGTCCGGCGCACATCGTGTACAGCGTGTTCCTGAAACAGAATCCCAAGGCCGGATCCATACGTCTGCTTGTACCGTTGCCGTCATGGCTGAGCCTGACGACGTAGAGGAGATCGAAATTCGTAAGGAAGATCTGCGGGTCGACACCTATCGATCGTCCGGGGCGGGTGGTCAGCACGTCAATACCACCGATTCTGCTGTTCGATTGACCCATATTCCCACGGGTATCGTGGTCGAGTGCCAGGATGAACGTTCACAGCACAAGAATCGGGCTCGGGCCATGTCGCTGCTGCAAGCGAAGCTCGTTTCGGCCTCCGAACAGCAGCTAGCCGCTGAACAAGCTGAAGAACGCCGAAATTTAGTGGGAACAGGTGATCGTTCGGATCGAATCCGCACCTACAACTATCCGCAGGGTAGAGTGACGGATCATCGGATCAATCTCACATTGTATAAGCTTGCTGAAATAGTCGAGGGTGAGCTTGATGCTGTCATACAGCCTCTCAGACAGGAACATCAGGCGGACTTACTGGCAGCTCTGGGTGACGAATGACGGTACGGGACGTACTTGGCAACTCTGAGATTCCACGGCGAGATGCCGAATTTTTATTATTGCATTGTGTAGGGCAGGCAGATCGGGGCTGGTTAATAGCTCACAACTTGGATGAGGTGCCAATTCAAGCACTAGATGATTTCAAGGCCGCATGCCAACAGCGAGCGCGTGGCCTGCCTTTGGCTTATATCGTCGGCCGCCGTGAGTTTTGGTCCTTGTCCTTAGCGGTAACACCCGATGTGCTTATTCCAAGGCCAGAGACAGAGCTTTTGGTTGAGTGGGTGCTTGAGCATATCGGTCCAGAGGACGGCAAATCTATGCTGGATTTGGGGACGGGCAGCGGAGCAATTGCCTTGGCATGTAAGCATGATGCCCCAAGTCTGACAGTGACGGCTTGCGACATAAGTGCTCGCGCACTCGCTGTGGCAAATAAAAATGCCCTTGATTTGTCCCTGTCGATCGAATTTCTGCAGTCTGATTGGTTTTCCGCAATGGGCGATCGGCGCTGGTCCGTAATAGTGGCCAACCCACCCTATGTTGCACATGTTGATCCGCATCTTTCGCAGGGTGACTTGCGCTTTGAGCCTCAGGGCGCTCTGACTGATGGTTCTGACGGTCTTGGTGCGATACGTCGAATAATCGAGGAGTCTCCCGAGTATTTAGAAAGAGGCGGTTGGCTTTTTATCGAACACGGCTACGATCAAGCAAAGGCGGTTAACACCCTCTTTAAAGCGAGAGGCTTTGCAGATATCAGTTTGCGACGAGATCTTGCCGGACGGCCAAGGGCAAGTGGCGGGTGTTGGCAATGATCAGTGATGGCGATCTAGAGCGCTATTCGAGACAGATTCTCCTTCCGGAAATAGATCTGCACGGCCAGCAGCGGATTGATCAAGCAACGGTCACTGTTGTCGGTTGCGGTGGTTTGGGTTCGATGGTCGCGCTCATGTTGGCCGGGGCGGGAGTTGGGCGCCTGATACTCATTGACGATGATGTTGTCGAGGTCAGCAATCTGCACCGGCAACTGGCGTTTCGCGAATCGGATCTTGGTGTTGAAAAGGTGGTCGCACTTCGCGACCAGCTGTTGGGACTGAACAGCAGCATCGAGATCCATGCGACACCTGCGCGTTTCGGTGACAACGCATCCCAAGATGCGCTCGCTACGCGAGAGGCAGACATCGTTGTTGACGCAACGGACTCGCTGACCGCGCGGCATGCCATCGAGCGCATAACGCGCGCTGAGTCGACACCTTGGATCATGGGCGCCGCGACGCGACTTCATGGTCAGCTTGCCGCGTTTAGTGGTGACAGACGTGAAGGTTGCTACTTGTGTATGGCACCGAGTAGCGACGACGCCTCGGGATTTGATTGTCGCAATGAGGGGATCTTGGGTCCGGTTGTTACCGTGGTGGCTGCGTGGCAAGCGCAACACGCCCTACTGTTTCTCGCCGGCCATGACTTAGAGTGGGGACAACTCAACGTATACGATGCAGTACGCTATCGCATTGACCACCTTCAAGTCGCATCGCCAGGCGGGTGTCATCACTCATGATGTGGCATGAAGTCATCGGGTATCGGCTGTCGCAGCAACGTAATAAGGCGGACAGCGATCATCGCTGATGCCACGACAACACCTACGATAATGCCTATCCAAAAGCCCGCTGCACCGTCGAACGGATTATCGGCACGAACGATTCCGAGGTAGTAACCCAGGGGTAGTGCGATTAACCAATAAGCGACCATGCTGGCGATAAAGGGAAAGCCGGTTTTTTTGTAGGCACGCATCGAGAATGCACCGACTATCTGAACGGCGTCGATGATGACAAACAGTGCGGCAAAACTGAGTAATCTTGTAGCGAGAAGCGATATGTCGGGTGAGTTGGAGTAGACGCCAACGATCGTTGCCGGTACTGATAACAAAATGACCATGGTTGTGAGGCTAATGACGCCTGAGGTCAAGATTCCCGCTTTGAGTGCGATAAACACACCACCTTGGTCTTGAGCACCGAGGGCATGACCCATCCGGGTGGCCATAGCGGAGCCGATGGCCAGCATAGGAATATAGAACATATCCCAGACGTTGAAGGCAATTTGGTGCGCGCCGATAGCGACGTCTCCCAAGGACGACACCAGCAAGGCAATACCAGCAAACACGGCAGTCTCTAGAAAAAATGTAGCGCCCACTGGGCCGCCAATCACCAGTATTTCTTTAATGGCCAGCCAGTTCGGAGCAACCGGCACCAACGGTGGCATGTAGTAGCGCAGCGACTTTTTTGTCAGTACATACGCGGTGATGATAAACGCAGAAAGCCACATCGATATGGCCGTAGCCAAACCGCATCCTTGAGCGCCCATTGCCGGAATATCACCGGCCCCAAAAATGAAAATGTAGTTAAGCGGTATGTTGGCGATAAAGCCTATGACGGCGGCAACTGCAAAGGGTGAAGTTATGCCAACCCCCTGCGTGTGATAACGCAGAGCCATGAAAATGCCGATAGCGGGAAATCCAAGTGCCACCATTCTGATGTAATCACTCGACTTTTCCGCTGTTGAACCTTCGATACCGAGTAAGGGGAGTCCAAGGTGGCTGTAATAGCAAAGTGGTGCAACGATCAGGCTCAAGAAAACCGATACCCAGAGGGACTGCGGGAGGTGATCCCGTATTCGTTGGATTTTGCCGGCGCCAAAGTCTTGCGCGATAATGGCTGACGAGGCAAACATGACCCCTAGAACAATCAAGTAAAGGGGCAACCAAATATTGAAGCCGATGGCGATAGCCGCGAGGTCCTTGTCGCCAAAGCGCGCCGCCATAATGGTATCCACGACGCCTGTACCCATTTGTGCCGTCTGAGCCACCAAAAGAGGCCAGCCAATTCGCCAAAAGTGGCCCAGTTCTGTTCTAAGCGAGGCAGTTTGTTTAGTCATATTGCTCTCAATGCGCGGACGGCACTTTAGCACGTAATAGGAATAACTCAGGTGTCTTTTCAGCAGTGTGCTATGCTCGCGCACCTCTGATAAATGGATGTACCTTACCGTTGAGCGATCAAGCCCTCGAAGCCGCCGAAAAAACAGCAAGCCAAGCACCCGATGTGTCGTTTGGCGCACTCGATTTAGACCCTTCATTAATGCGCGGAATCGAGGCACTTGGGTTCGAAAAATGCTCCCCAATCCAAGCCCAGATTTTACCCCACACGCTGCAGGGACATGATGCGATTGGCAAGGCTCAAACCGGTACGGGTAAGACGGCAGCTTTTCTGATCACGTTGTTTAACGATCTCCTCAACAATCCCGTGGAGGGAGAGCGTTACTTAGCTGAGCCGCGCGCCGTTATTTTGGCGCCGACAAGAGAATTGGTCATGCAGATTGCGGACGATGCTCGGCAGCTGGGAAAGTTTACGGGACTGAGTACGGTCACACTGATTGGTGGTGCAGACTATGCAAAGCAACTGGCGAAGGTCAATGACCGCGTCACGGATATTGTTGTCGCGACCCCGGGACGGTTGATCGATTTTATTCAGCGCGGCGATATGCATCTCGATCGTGTTGAGTCTTTGGTATTAGACGAAGCAGATCGTATGTTGGACATGGGCTTCATCCCACAGGTTAAGCGCATTGTCAGATCGACGCCAAAGAAGGAAGACCGGCAGACGCTTCTATTCTCGGCTACATTTAGCCAAGACATCATGAGCCTTGCTACGCAGTGGACCTTCGACCCCATTACTGTTGAGATTGAGCCTGAACGTATTGCGACAGAGAACGTCGATCAGCGAGTCTATTTGTTAGAGAGTCGCGATCGATTAGGCGTGCTTAAGGCTATTTTAGCCAGCCCCGAATCAACATCCGTCATCGTGTTCGCCAATCGGAGAGACCAAGTTCGGCGAGTCCACGAACGGTTGCAAAAGCAAGGCCTCGAATGCGGAATTCTCTCAGGAGAAATTACGCAGGCTAAACGCACTAAAACACTGGAGCAATTCAAGTCAGGCCGCATTCGCGTACTGGTTGCGACAGACGTCGCGGGCAGAGGGATTCATGTTGACGGCGTCAGCCACGTCATTAACTACGATCTACCAGAAGATCCTGAGGATTACGTACACCGGATAGGGCGTACGGGCAGAGCGGGTGAAAAAGGCGTATCGATCAGTTTCGCCAGCGAGGACAACGCGTTTTTACTGCCGGAGATTGAAGCTCTGCTAGGTCAGTCGTTGAAGTGTGTGCAGGTACCTGAGGAGCTGCTCAAAACCTGATTATCTCAGATGCCGTAACTCGTCACACCACAACAGTGTCGCACCAGCGACCGCAGCGGGGATGAGTACGAGATTAAGAAGCGGTATGCCCGAGACAAAGGCGACCACCATCCCGAATCCTATTGATGTGCTTCGCTGTGCGCCGCAGGCCTCACGAACGTCGCTAAACGGCAATCGGTGGTTATCCATCGGGTAGTCGATGAATTGCAACGACATCATCCAAGCGCCCAATAAAATCCATAGAAACGGTGCCGCGACATTAATGCCTGGAACGATGCTTATGATCAGAACCAGAAATGCCATCGGTAAATAGTGGCAGAACTTCTGGATCTCTCTGAGGAAACCGCGGGGCACGGCCAGCGCAGTTTGAAGCGCTGAGCTGTCATTATCCAGCACCTCGCCGGTGACTTGTTCCTCTACTTTTTCTGCTAGTAGCCCATGGAAAGGTGATGTGAGGAAAAGCACCAGGAAGATCGAAAGGTAACCCGATAGCAGTGTGCCTACCACCCATATGAGAGGAGTGATAATCCACGTCAGAAATTGCCAGGAACCACTTATCTCCCCGGTAAAGTCACTATAGTAGCCTGACATCAACTGGTACAGGCTACTCGCTATCAATGCGAATACTGCGATATTCGCAAGCAACGGGATGACGACAAAACCGCGCAATCCAGGGCGAGGAAGCAGGGCCATGCCCCGAAAGAAATAACCTGCTCCCGTCAAAAATCCAGACATATTGTGGTGTTCCAACCTCTAAATCGATGAGACATGCGCCAACTCAGCGTGGCTGTGACTATACTACGCTGGTAACAAACTGGAACATGATCATGCAAGACGACAATCTGTTTGCGAGCGAAATGGGCGACGTCACTCCACTTAAGCGCGATCCGCGTGAGCGTCTGATTAAAACAGAAACGGTCGATGCGAGTCGCCGCCGTCAGGCGGCAACTCAGATGACAGCCCGCTCGGATAATTTTTTGTCGGATGATGGCGTGCCACCGTTAGATGCCTGGTATGTACTCGACTTCAAGCGTCCAGGGATTCAAAACGGTGTGTACCGCAAGTTACGGCTGGGTCAGTATGAAACTGAAGCTCGTCTCGATTTACACCGTTATACCGTTGCTGAGGCGCGACGCGAGCTGTGGTCGTTTTTTAAAGAGGCGCGCCGTCTGGGGTTGCGTACATTGCTGATCACCCACGGTAAGGGTTTTGGCAACAAGGAAAAGTCGGGTTCCGGCGTTTTGAAGGGTTACGTTAACCGCTGGCTTCAGGATATTGACGATGTACAAGCGTTTCACTCGGCACAACCACAGCATGGTGGAACGGGTTCTGTTTATGTGCTGTTGCGGAAAAGCGATGCTAAAAAGAAAGAGAATCGTGAGCTCTACACGAAAGGGCGCCAGCAGGACGTTTAGCTGTTTCAGCTAGCGCTGAGCTTTTCCTTCAGCAGCTGATTGAGCAGCTGGGGGTTAGCTTGCCCCTTCGACGCTTTCATAGCCTGACCAACGAAAAAGCCAATGAGCTTCTTCTGCTTGCTGGCATCTGCCGCACGGTACTGATCGACTTGAGCCGAGTTTGCAGCAATCAGTTCATCGACGATTGCTTCGAGTGCTCCGGCATCGCTGACTTGCTTCAGTCCCTTATCGAGGATGATACGATCGACGTCAGATTCTCCCGCCCATAAAGCGTCGAAAACAGTTTTCGCCATTTTGCTGGATAAGGTGCCATCATCGATTCGCGTGATCAGTGCGGCGAGTCCATCAGGTCTAATAGCGCAGTCATTGATGGTGTTGCCGACGCGGTTAAGCGCTGCGCTGAGCTCGCCAACTATCCAGTTAGCAGCAGCTTTTGGGTTGTTACAAATTGTGCAAGTAGCCTCAAAAAACTCGGCTGTGGCGCGGTCTTGAGTAAGCAAATTTGCGTCATAGTCTCCCAAGCCAAGATCTGAGATATAGCGCGCACGCTTTGCTGTGGGCAGTTCCGGAAGGGAAGCGCGAATCTGGTCTATGGTGTCATCATCGATAACAATGGGCAAAAGATCTGGGTCTGGAAAATACCGATAGTCGTTTGCAACCTCTTTAGAGCGCATAGCGCGAGTTTCGTCCTTATCGGGATCGAAAAGGCGCGTCTCCTGAGTAACCGTGTCACCACTGTCGAGCAGATCCTGCTGCCTGTCGGCTTCTATCTGAATCGCACGCTCAATAAAGCGAAAGGAATTGATGTTCTTGAGTTCGGTTCGAGTGCCGTACTCAGACTCGCCCTTGGGTCGAAGCGATAAATTGACGTCGCATCGCATTGACCCCTCAGACATGTTGCCATCAGAAATCCCCAGATAGGTAACCAACGCGTGAAGTGCTTTGAGATAGGCAACCACTTGCGTCGCTGTTCGGAAGTCAGGTTCGGTTACAACTTCAAGTAGTGGCGTTCCAGCGCGGTTTAGGTCGATGCCTGTGTGTCCGGGAATCGCGTCGTGAACAGACTTGCCCGCGTCCTCTTCAAGATGCGCGCGCAAAATCCTCACCGGAAACAGCGAGCCGTCTTCCATTGGCACATCAAAAATACCCTCTTTCACAATGGGCTGAAAGAACTGAGAGATTTGATATCCCTTCGGGAGGTCGGGGTAGAAGTAATTTTTTCTATCGAACCTAGATACACGTCCAATGTCGGCGCCAATACCTAACCCAAATACGATGGCCTGCGTCACCGCGCTATGATTCAACACCGGAAGCGTTCCCGGTAATGCGACGTCTAGAGGATTGGTCTGGCTATTTGCAGCAGCGCCGAATGTGGTCGCCGATGACGAGAAAATTTTGGACTGCGTAGCAAGTTGCAAGTGCACTTCGAGCCCCATCACTTTTTCCCATTGCATCAGACGAGCCCTCCAAGGTCCGGCGATAGGGTGTGCCAGTCGGTTCGTTTTTGATATTGATGCGCGACATTAAGCAGCCTAGCCTCATCAAAGCGCCTGCCGATAAGCTGCATCCCTACCGGCAGTCCATTAACGAGTCCGGCGGGCACGCTGATGGCGGGTAAGCCCGCAAGGTTGGCACCAATAGTAAAAACGTCCTCCATGTACATATCGGTAATGGACTTTGACTGGTCATTTAAAACAAAAGCGGTGTTGGGTGCGGAAGGTCCGGCAATCACATCAACGTTGTCCAGAACAGTGTCGTATTCGTTTGCAATGACGCGCCGCACTTGTTGGGCTTTCATAAAGTATTGATCATAAGACGCGGCAGACAAAGTGAAGGTCCCAACTAAAATTCGGCGTTTCACTTCAGGGCCAAAGCCCTCGCTTCGAGACCTTGTGTAGAGATCCTCAAGATCCGCAGGGTTCTCACAGCGATACCCGTAACGGACTCCGTCATATCTGGATAGATTGGCGGATGCCTCCGCGGGCGCGATTACATAATAGGTCGATACGCCCAGGTCGGTGGAGGGAAGTGAGACGTCGACAATGGTCGCGCCGGCCTGTTCCAGTTCTTTGATTGCTCTGTCGATGGCATCGGCTACTGCGGCATCGAGATGATGAGAAAAAAACTCCTTGGGAACGCCGATCCGCAAGCCCGATATCGACTGCTCAAGCGTCTCTGCGTAATTCGGAACCGGTTGGTCTGAACATGTGGAGTCGAGCGCATCGCTACCCGCCATCGCCGACAGGACGAGTGCACAGTCTTCCGCTGTTCGAGCCATCGGGCCTGCTTGGTCCATAGACGAGGCGAAGGCAATCATGCCGTAGCGCGAGACGCGTCCATAGCTGGGCTTGAGGCCGGTAATGCCGCATAAAGCGGCGGGTTGCCTAATCGACCCTCCCGTATCTGTGCCCGTCGCCAGCGTCGCAAAGCCGGCAGCCACGGCTGCTGCAGAGCCACCTGACGAGCCTCCGGGAACACGCGCGGTGTCCCAAGGGTTCCTGGCTGCGCCAAAAAAGCTGGTTTCATTGGAGGAGCCCATTGCGAACTCGTCCATATTGCACTTGCCGAGACTGATCATCCCGGCGGTTTCGAGTCTGTTGACCACCGTCGCGCTGTACGGTGGTATAAATTCTGCGAGCATTTTTGATGCGCAGGTGGTGCGCACATCGCGAGTGCAGAAAATATCTTTATGCAGCATCGGGATACCCAACAAAGGCGAAACATCGCCGCTAGCCAAGGCCTTGTCGGCCTGCGCTGCGGCGGCTAAAGCTCGGTCTTCACATGAGGTGATGACGGCATTGAGTGCCGGGTTTAAGCGGGCAATCCGCAATAGACTGTCCTCTGTCAGCTCTCTTGATGAAACGGAGCCGGTACGAAGCTGCTGCGATAATGCAGCGAGGGTGTTGACAGCTTTTGCCATCAGTCGAGGACTCGTGGCACTAAGAAGTAATGCTGATCCTGGGCTGGTGCATTTCGCATTAGTCCCTCGCGATCAACCAAGGTTTCGACTGAGTCAATTCTGAGTCGTTGCACCGCATCAAGGGGATTGACCATTGGGGTGACTTGGGTGGTGTCAACTGATGATAAGGCGTCAAACAGAGCCAGTGTTTGATTGAATTCCGTTGTCGCTGTTTCGATGTCTTCGTCAGAGATTGATAGGCGTGCCAAAACAGCTACCTCTTTGACTGCTGCTGCATGAGTCAAGGTGTGTGTCCAATAGATGCATTTCGAAACTGCAAACTACCATACTTCCAGCTTGCTCAAAAACTGTCCCGTTGTTACATTTCCCATGTCATCAATCATATTCCATTCCAAATAACGGGCAGTGGTCACTTAACGATCGTAGAGCGCGTCTGACGCGCGCGTTGCGATGGTTTCGACGCACTTAGCCATAGGCAAATAAACATGTTAAAACGCTTGCGAGGGATGTTTTCAACTGATCTGTCGATCGACCTCGGTACGGCAAATACGCTGATCTATGTTAAGGATCGCGGCATCATTTTGGATGAGCCCTCGGTTGTTGCAATCAGGGTCCATAACGGCCAGAAGTCCATCGAGGCGGTTGGTACAGAGGCCAAGCGGATGCTCGGGCGAACCCCGGGAAATATCAGTGCAATCCGCCCTCTCAAGGACGGCGTTATTGCCGACTTCCAAGTCACAGAAAAAATGCTTCAGCACTTCATTTTGAAGGTTCATGATACCCATTCGTCATGGTTGCGACCCAGTCCAAGAGTTTTGATTTGTGTGCCTTGCTTATCAACTCAAGTGGAGCGCGAGGCCATAAGACGATCCGCCGAAGGTGCGGGCGCCAGGGATGTGCGGCTTATCGAAGAGCCCATGGCGGCGGCCATTGGTGCAGGGCTCAAGGTAGAAGAAGCGATTGGTTGCATGGTTGTTGATATCGGCGGCGGTACCACGGAAATTGCGCTGATTTCATTGAGTGGGGTTGTTTATCGAGATTCTATTCGCGTGGGCGGAGATCGTTTCGATGAGTCTATTGTTGCCCACGTTCGCAGACGTTTTGGCTGCCTTATTGGTGATGCCACAGCAGAGCGGATTAAGCACGAAGTAGGGTGCGTTTGGACTGGCAGTGAGAAGCGCGAGATCGATGTTCGAGGCAGGCACTTGGCAGAGGGTGTTCCCAGAACATTTACTCTGAATAGCGACGACGTAATGGTCGCGCTCGAGGAGCCGGTTGATGCGATTATCCGCGCCGTACGAATGGCTTTAGAGCAATCTCCACCTGAGCTGGCAGCAGATATTGCCGAGACGGGCATTGTCCTCACAGGTGGTGGGGCGTTGTTGCGCGATTTGGATGCGCGTCTTGCCGAGGAAACTGGCCTTCCGGTGTTGATCGCAGAGGACCCACTGACCTGTGTTGTTCGCGGTGGCGGTATGGCACTCGAACTAATGGATAATTACTCGTTGGACCTCATGTCAACTGAGTAGGTTTCTGGGTTCGATTTAGAACGGGGAACGCGCCATTAGCACTCTATTTTCCAGACCACGCTTCCTGACGGGCCGTTTGATGGTTGCAATTGCTTTGGGCATTGCACTTTTAGCCTTCGCTCGGGCGTCGCCTTTTCTTCAGCAGTTGTCGGGCCTTGGCGCTGATATAGCGGAGGTATCCTCCGACATCACTGACGTGCCAAAACAGCTGCTAAATACCGCCTCAGCTTACTTGGAAAGTCGACAGACTATGCGGCAGCGTATTCAGGAACTTGAAGATAAGCAGCTGATGCTTAGCGCTCGTGCTCAAAAGATGGAGGCGCTGACAGCCGAAAATATGCGTTATCGAGCGCTACTGAACTCCCCTATGGCGGAAGAGGCCACCATGATGGTGGCACGGATTGTGGCCGTATCACCGGACGTGAATAGACATTTACTAACCGTTGATCGCGGCAGTGATGACGGTGTTGTGATAGGTCAGTCGGTGATCAACTCCGAAGGCGTCATGGGGCAGATAGTTCAAGTGGGCATATCGGCTAGTCGCGTTCTGTTAATCACGGATGTTCAGCATGGCATACCGGTTCTCAATAACCGAACGGGGCAGCGCGCGATTGCAGATGGTGTTGGTCGCCTAGATCATCTAGTCATACAAAACTTAGCCAGTACGTCTGACGTTAATACAGGTGATTTATGGGTGACGTCGGGACTCGGAGAACGCTTTCCTACCGGTTACCCGGTCGGTATAACGTCGGAAACAACGACCTCGGGTGACGCAGCTTACCTCTCTGTAACGATTCAACCAGCGGCAGCCTTAGATGTGGCGAGCCACGTGTTGATTATTTCGTCTGTCGATGCCGCTGAATAGGCTGACGGCGCCGTGAGAGACGAGAGCAACATCTGGTTGTCACTGTGTACATCGCTGGTGTTCGCGGCGCTCTTGTTTCAATCTGTCAGTTCGATGGATGTGCGTTTTTTTGCGCCTCGTTTACTCGAACTTTGCGTCTGCTACTGGATCTTATCTTCGCCGGCAACACTGGGTATTTTTTTCGCGTTTGCAGTGGGAGTCTTGGTTAATCTCATCGAGGGCTCCTACATAGGTAGTGCGTCTATCGGTCTTTCTGTGGTTGCCTACATGCTATTGAGCGCTATCTATACGATTAGGCAGCTGGACTGGATATCCCAGACCGCTATTATCTTTTTGTTACTCGGAATTTCTCTTGCATTGCAGCGCATCGGGTTAGCGGCTGTCGGAGTGAGTTCCGATGGGCTGAGTTACCTGATCAGTGTCCTTGTCTCAGCAGCGCTTTGGCGGCCATTCAATGTCGCTATGGATGGTGCTAGACAGTGGCTTGGCCGGCTACGGTGAGTGTGATTCTAGCCAGTGCAAGTCCCCGTCGGCGTGAGTTGTTGAGCCAGATACTTAGGGATTTTGCGTGCCTGGCGGCAGATATTGACGAGACGCCCCACGAGGGTGAGTCGGCAACAGACTATGTCTGTCGGATGTCAGAAGAAAAGGCGAAACGCGTATGGTTGCCGGGTCGCGTCGTCTTGGGCGCCGATACTACGGTTGTATGCAATGGTGCGATGTTGCATAAACCCATGTCAAGGGAGCAGGCTAGGGGAATGTTACGGTCATTGAGTGGTCAAAGGCATGAGGTGATGACGTCGGTGTCTTTAATGTCTGATAGCGCTACAACAACGCAACGGGTGACTACGAGAGTTGAATTCACGCAACTATCCCCACGTTTGATCGAGGCGTATCTGCAGACGCAAGAGCCTTGGGATAAGGCCGGTGCCTACGCAATTCAGGGTTTAGCGGCAAGTTTTGTCAAACGTATTGAAGGCAGTTATACGGCTGTTGTTGGTCTGCCGCTGAGTGAGACGAGAGACATGCTTGAAATTGCGGGGATTGAGACAGGTGTGAGTGGATCGCATGTTTAGCAAGATCCTTCGACTTCTCGGTAGTTTAGTGTGGCGGTTGGTCATCACCATGATTGTCACAGTGGCAATTGCTGTTAGTTTGGCGACCGTTCTTGTTCCATTACTACCCATCGTGAATACATCGCTGGTTCATGAAATCGAGGCTCGGACAGGCTTCGATGCTGAGATCCGAGGACTCAGCGCAGAGATGGGCGGCTTTCGACCCAAGTTGACACTTGTTGGTCTAGATATTCGAAACGAGACCACTCGCACGAGTGTTTTCCGCGCCAGCCATTTAGAAGTAACACTCAATCCTTGGCGCTCCCTACTTCAACGACAATTGATCTTCTCTGAAATGATCGCAAGCGATGTGGCTATTCCCGCTCGATTGAGTAATAAGGCCGACAGCATTGTCGTTCCGATTGATCCCAGTGTTTTCGCCACAGAAATTGAGCGAGTGGTACTCGAAAATACGAACGTATCCCTAGTGCGCGCGCTCTCAGGTAGCGATGAAGTGCTAGACCTCGCGGTTGATCTGGAACTGCGACGCGATGGGAGTCGTCGGCAATTGCGACTGTATGCAACGGGTAGCGGGGGGTTGTCTGTCAGCATGGCGGGCGCTGGAATAGGTAATCCGTTTGAAGTGAGTCGATTTTCCGGTGAGGTAAATGGGCGCATTACGGCGGAGGATATCGAACCGTTGGCACGTTTTTTTCGCGCTGATGTGGCGGGCTCGCTAGAGTTCTTGTTTTGGACTAACGCAGCTGACGGCAGAGCTGAGACTACCTTTCAGGTTGAGGGAGAGGCAAGTCTTCCCTCATCAGACGCGCGATATGACGCGGTAGAATTTTCCTTGGCAGGAATGGCGACCGCTAATGGAACAGAGAGCTGGTTGACGTTGGCCCATGCCGACTTGGCCCTTAATAGCGGTCCGGTCGAGTTCAGGGATATTCATTTCGGATGGACTGAGGGTCAGTGGCAGGTCGTGACACAAAGTCTCGATGTTGCGTCGAGCACGCGGACATTACTTGATTCTGGTTTTATTCCTGAGCAGTTCATCAATCCTACCCGCAGTGCCTCACCCCGCGGGACGATTTCCACACTGAGCATCAAGGGATCATTGACAGATGGGTCGTTGCCCCGAGTTGCGATGGACTTTGAGAATCTTGTCATAGCTGAGCAGTCACAGCTCCCCGGGGTAAAAGGGCTATCGGGCGCAATTACATTTGACGGGGGGCAGGGTCAGCTGCAAGTAAACAGTGTCGATTTGGAGCTCGCTATACCCAGGCAGTTTCCGGAGGCATTACAACTCGGCCACGTTAAAGGCATCATCGATTTTGATCTTGATGGTCAGCAAGTTACTCTTCGCAACGGGCGGGTGGCGACAGATGCAGGCGATTTTTCCGCCATCGGTATCATTACAGGTACGATTCCGTTTTCCTCCAGTCCCTTGCCCTCCAGTCCCATGCCCTCCGGCCCGTTACAACCAGAGGCCACGGTTGCGCCCCAACTCAATGTCGTACTCGGCGCAAAGTCAGCACCGATATCACGTGCATTAGCATTTACGCCAAAGACCATTGATCCCGATGCCTACACATGGATGCAAACGTCCTTGGGTACCGGTCGGGCTAGGCACGTGGGATTTATTCTGCGCGGTGGGGTTCGTAAGCAGGACTTCCCGCTTCGCTCAATCCAGCTGTCGGCCTTCGCAGATCTCGAAGCTGTGACCATGCTTCCTGGTCTGCCGCTTGCGAGAGATTTATCGGGTTACATTAGTATTGATAACGGATTGGTTACCTTCGATGTCGATTCGGCCCGCGTTGACGACTTAGGTATCAGTGGTGGTCTTGTTCAGGTTGGGCGAGATAACGACTTAACCGTTCTTACCGCACAGGCATCGATAGTAGGTTCACTGCCTGATGCGGTGGCACAAGTTGCCACTATCCCCTACGTACCGGAGCCTGTCAGTCTAGCGTTGCTTAACCTATCCACTGACGGCGATGTCCAAGGCTTTTTTGACCTTTCTATGCCGATCAAGGGTGCCCCAAAGGTTCCTACGATTAGTACGAAGGTAGACGTGGAGGACGGATCGGCCTCCTATGCCGGTATCTCGGTAGGGCTGGATGAACTGAATGGCGAATTCACCTATGAGTTTCCGCGGGGTATTACTTCTGGTGAACTGTCAGCCAGTTTCCGAGGGCAGGACATCGCGCTAAATCTTGATCTTGATGCGCTTAATTTGGGTATTGAATCTCCCGGCTTGTCCGTTGCCACTGCGGTGTCGTTGGCTCCCGCTGATGTCAGTGCACTTTTTAATGTGCCAATTTCAGAGGAGATCGCTAGCGGTGCCGCGCAATTTGATATCGCATTTCAAGCGGGACAGGGTGCAGCACTGCGGGCAAGCTCGGATCTGTCGGGCTTGGCGGTGCTTCTTCCCAAGCCATTGCGCAAAGTTAATGAAGAAGCGACTGCCTTCAAGGTTGACCTGTCGCTCGCCGACACGCTATCGGTGGATTTGCAATACGCGCAGTCGTTTGCTGCGACGTTCATGCGAGACCGGCTTCAAGATTGGCGTGCCAGCATTTCTGTAGGAGAGGCTTCTATGCTGGGTCCCGTAGAAAGCCTAGATCCTGACGTTATACAGGTAACTGGCGACATGCAGTTGCTTGACCTTGGGGAATGGTGGACGACGCGCGCCATGCTGTCGAGTGCTGGTAACGATGCTTTGCCGACCATCACGTGGCAGGATTTTTCAGTGGATTCTTTGCGCCTCGCTGGCAATGATTTAGGTGCCGTTTCGACGTCGGGCCGATTTCAGGACGGAGCTATCGAGTTGACATTAGACAGTGATTTTGTCGACATGACTGCTGACTACAGCGACATAGAAGGACAGTTAAATCTCCAAATTGACGCGCTAAATCTCGATTCGCTACCCGATTTTAACGCAGATATTGACTCCGTGAGCAGCGGTCTCGGAAGCAACAGTCCTTGGCCAACTGCGGCGATTGGCATTACTTCTATCATCTTCAAGGAGCAAGATTTGGGCTCGCTGTCATTTGCCGCGGATATTACCGAGACAGACATAGCCCTATCTGATTTTTCTGGGGTGCTCGATGGTGTCACCATGGGGCCGGCTAGCCACTTTTTATGGTCCCGAGGGACGGCATCAAAGACCCGGGCTACACTCGATCTCTCGCTTGCTAATGCTGCTGAGGCCCTGACCTTATTGGATGCGAAATCGGTGGTTGATTTTTCTTCGGGCACCATTTTGGGTGACCTGACTTGGTCTGGTGGGCCGCACCAATTTGACGCATCAAAGGTAATGGGTGACCTTACGCTGGAGCTCAGCTCAGGTTCCTTCCTGCCTGTTCCATCACAGGCAACGGATCCACTTCGATTTATTGGTATCTTCAATCTTGCGGGACTGGTGCAGCGATCGAACGTCAACCAATTATTTGATCCTGGCCTTACCTTTGATCGCGCCCGCGGTGACTTCTCACTAAACTTGGGTCAGGTACAGATCAATGAGTTCGCTATTCGCAATGGGGGTGGCAGCCTTACCTTGGGCGGGAGCTATTTAATGGTCGATGATACGATCGATGCGGAGCTGGCGGTAACCCTTCCATTGGTCGATAACATCCCTTGGGTGGCAGCGCTGGCTGGCGGGCTTCCTATTGCCGCGGGAGCCTACTTGGCCAGTAAGCTATTTGAGGATCAAATGACGCGTCTATCAAGCGGTGTCTATTCGGTCACTGGGTCGGTAGGCGCACCAGAGGTTAAGTTTGTCCGGGTATTTGACGCTAACGTATCGAGTGAGCGAGCGGCTGTATTGGGACAAGATCAATCATCAGAGGATTCATCTGCCAGTGAGCGCAGATAACGAAATAACTTTCTAGCGGAAACAGGCGGTGCATTTTTGACTCGTTCGTCGTTGGCACTGCGCGACAGCTGTCGAATGAGTTGCCGATCTCCGTTGGGCCAGATCGACAAAACCTCGCCTAAGGCGTCATCGCCCCTCAGCAAAAGCGCGTCTCTTGCTCCTTCGACAACATGCTCTACCGCCTTGGCCTTGCGAGATGTTTCATGAAGTTCATCCAGCGCTACTGCAATCTGCTCTGCATCAACATTGCGCATGAGCTTGCCAATAAACTGCATTTGTCGGCGCTTACCACTGCGGTGCGAGATCCGTTGCGCTAATAACACCGAGTCAATCAGGGTTTCATTATCGATATCCAATTTTGCCAGTTGCGCCGGTGATAAACTGACTAGCTGCTCTCCAAGATCCTGCAGTGCATGCATTTGACGCTTTCGTGCACTTTTGCTCTCTGGAGCAATCTCGTCATCAAATAAAGGGTCGTCATTCATGGTGATTTAGCCATAAAAGTAGGCAGCGAGGCCCAAAAAGGCGAAAAACCCCACAACATCGGTGATGGTTGTCAGCACTACGCCACCAGCAAGAGCAGGGTCTATTTTCATTCGATCCAAAATAAGCGGTAAAGAGGCCCCCGCAATGCCGGCGGTAATCAGGTTGATGATTATGGCAAAGGCAATGATGAGGCCCAGCGTCGGATCATCAAACCAGTAGGCTGCGATTAGAGCGATGACGCCAGACCAAACTACGCCATTGATGATCGAGACCAGAATCTCTCGTCTCACTAGCCAAGCTTCAGTGCGGTCATTGATTTGCCCCATCGCCATGGCGCGGATGAGCACAGTGAGGCTTTGTGTGCCTGCAATGCCGCCCATCGATGCGACGATTGGCATCAATACGGCGAGGGCGACCACTTTTTCAATAGTATCCTGAAACAAGCCAATCACGGAGGCGGCTAGGATCGCGGTAGCTAAATTAATGGCGAGCCAAATTGCACGCTGAGGCGCCGTTGTTAGGACCGGCGTGAAGGTATCGCCATCTCCCAGACCGGCCATAACCGCGAGACTGTGGTCCGCTTGTTCGCGGATAACGTCGACGACATCATCAATTGTAATCCGTCCGATGAGCCTGCCGTGCTGGTCAATCACGGGTGCAGAGATCCAGTCATTCCGCTCAAAACGCCGAGCCACTTCGTCGGCTGGTGTCAATGCATCGAGCGGCTCTCGCTCCGTTTTCATCATCTCGCGTACCGACGCGTGTGGGTCTGAAACAAGCAGTGTCCGAACCGGCAGAAGGCCAACGTACTTATCGTCTCGATTGACCACAATGAGGCTGTCGGTATTCTCGGGTAGTCGCGTATGACGGCGCAGGTATCGAAGCACGACGTCCATGGTCAAGTCCGCTCTAATAGTGAGCGTGTCCGTACTCATCAGACCACCTGCAACGTCATCGGGATAAGCCAATACCGTTTCAAAACGCTCTCGGTCGTATTCGGTCAGCGAGTCGAGTATTTTGCCGGTATCGGCCAGCGGTAACTCGTGCAGAATATCGGCGACATCATCATCATCCAGTTGAGCAATGATTTCCGCGACTGCTTCAGGCCTGAGTTCCGACAGAAAATGATTTCGAATATCGTCGGGGAGCTCGTTTAGAACATCTGCTTCTTGCTCGTGATCAAGTAGTTGCCAGAGTTCGTCCCGAGTATGGGGTGGCGATGAGTTAATCAAGTGGGCGACATCACCAGGAGACATGTCGGCGAGTAGCGCGGCCACGTCAGGCGGGGTGCCAGAGCGCAATGCATCAGTGACGCGAGTCACGGCAAGGCTTGCTTGTGCACTCATATCAACCATTGCGATTCTCTCTTCCGACCGCGGGCAGGATACCATGTTCATCTATCGGGCGTGGATTGGGCACAGCAAACAAATACCAAGCGTGGTGGGGTTATGACGCAGGCATGTCTCTGTGAACAACAGTCACCGCTGCGAATTCTGCGGCGAGAGCATGTCCTATTCGCTCTGCCATATAGACAGAGCGGTGCTTACCACCGGTACAACCAATACCAATACTGAGGTAGGCGCGCTGGCTGGCTTGGTACATGGGGATCCACCGGCGCAGCATATCGATGATATCGGTGGCGACTTCATGAGTTTGATCATGGGATTCGAGGAAGCCAATTACTTCTTGCGCCTGACCCGTGTGGCTGCGCAAATCCGGATCCCAATGGGGGTTTGCTAGCATGCGCATGTCGAGGATGATGTCGGCATCTACGGGAGCGCCTTTTTTGAAGCCGAAGGACAATACTTGAATAGAGAGTGACGAGTTCGATGATCCATCTACGCGTTGGGTGATGATTTGCCGTAATTGGTAAGGCGATAATTCACTCGTATCGACAGTCAGATCTGCTGCAGACGCGAGGGGCTCTAGTAACTCGCGCTCCAAGGCAATAGCGTCACCGAGAGAGTGACCACTTTTACTCAGAGGATGTCGGCGCCGAGTCTCATTAAATCGCTTACTCAAGGCCTGAGGTGTCGCATCGAAGAAGATCAGCTGCAGCTCTAGCCCCTGACCTAGTGTTTTTAAATAGTCTCTGAAGTCTGTGACACCGGCATCTGCTGTGCGTATGTCAATGCAGATCGCGAGACCCTGATGCGTTCCCTGTGTTTGTCGTGCAAAGTACTCTACGAGAAAGCTAACAAGGGCAATGGGTAGATTGTCCACGCAGTAGTAGCCCAGGTCTTCAAGTTGATTGAGAGCTGAGCTTTTACCCGAACCTGACGTCCCGCTAACAACAACAATCCGCATGGCATGAGCCTCTTCGAGCGAAAAATATAACTTCGCCGACGTGCCTAGCCGGCCTTTGCTGCATTATGAGCAAACAGACGCTTTCTGCCCAGTCGTCTTAGGTTAGTGCGGCCTCTGCTTTCGCTTGTGATCTGTCACCTGTCGATCCAGCTTGGCGATAACGGAATCGATAGCTGGATACATATCTGCCAGTGTTTCAGAGGCAAAAAAATCGGCACCCGCTAAGTGAAGGTTAGCTTCGGCTTTGTGTTGCGTCTGCTCCACGACCAAAACAAACTCTATGTGATCAATGCTGTCGCAGTGACGCCTAACGCGTCTGAGTTTTTTTGAAATATGCTCCCGGAGTCCGTCCGTTACTTCTACGTGATGTCCACTTATGGTCAATCGCATGGTTTCATCTCCTCTTGCTCTTTTACTATTTAGATAAATCGCTTTCTCTCGTTAGATGGTCCTATATTCATTTGCTCGCGATACTTCGCCACCGTGCGTCGTGCGACGACTACACCTTCGTCGGCCAACAGCGTGCAGAGTTTGGCGTCACTGAGTGGTTTGCGCGGATTTTCGTCGGCTACGATGCGCTTGATGAGGGCTTTGATGGCGGTGGACGAGCATTCTCCCCCCTCAGTTGTTGCCACGTGGCTCGAGAAAAAATACTTTAGCTCATAGATGCCGCGAGGCGTGTGCATGTACTTCCGAGTCGTGGCCCTCGAGACGGTTGACTCGTGTAAATCCACCTCTCCCGCGATTTCCGCGAGAATTAGTGGGCGCATAGCTTCTTCGCCGTAGTCGAGAAAAGCACGTTGATGCTGAACGATAGATGAAGACACCTTTAGCAGGGTTTCGTTGCGACTCAGTAAGCTTTTAATAAACCATTTTGCTTCTTGCACACTGTTGCGCGCATAGTCTCTGTCTGACGTAGACCCTGCGCTGAGCAGTTCGGCATAGTGGTCATTAATCCGCAGTTTCGGCGCCACATCCGGGTTTAGCTCAACCCGCCATTTTCCTGCGACACGCTTAACAAAAACATCGGGCACGATGTACTCCGTAGTCTCTGTCGCGACTGTAGAGCCGGGTGTCGGATTGAGTGATCGAATAAGACTTAGTGCGCCGATGATATCCTCGGGCGTCGTTCGCATTCGGCGCGCGAGATTTTTAGGGTCTGCGATGGGTATCTGCTCGATATGTCGGCTGACGAGCAACCCTGCTGTCTCCCTGTGTGGTGTTTCGACTGCCATCTGTCGAAGTTGGATCAGAAGGCATTCGCGAAGGTCTGATGCAAAAATTCCGGTTGGTTCGAAGTGCTGAAGTCTATGTAGCACGGCCATAACTTCGTCTAATTCGACGTCTTCGATCGCTAACGTTTCGTGAACTTGCTCCGGTGTTTGCGTGAGTCGTCCATCGACGTCGACAGCGTCTATGAAAGCCAAAGCAATCGAATGATCGGTTTCGGAGAACCGGGTCAAGTTGAGTTGCCACAGCAGGTGCGACTGCAAGGTTTCGGGGAGTGAATCACGATCTGCAAATAGAAGGTCATCGCCACTTGCCCCGCTGACACTCGTCGATGCGGGCGCTGAAGACGGCATAACATCCTCCCAGGCAGTGTCGACCTGTAGCTCGGCGTCGGGCATCGTCTCGCTGACCGATTCAGAAAAATCAACGCGCTCTGCTACGCCGTCATCGACGGGCTCCGGGTTTTGTTCTTCCTCGTCGAGCAAGGGATTGCTGGCTAGCGTTTCGGATATGGTTTGCTGGAGGTCTAGCGTGCTGAGTTGGAGTAGCTTGATAGCCTGCTGAAGCTGCGGAGTCAGCGTAAGTTGTTGGCCAAGCTTTAACTGCAGTGCCTGCTTCATAAATCCCTAACAGCAACTGATGGAGAAACAGTGTAGCGCTTTCAAATTAGCAAAGGCAATCGAGTTGGCAAAGGTTTTGCTTGTAGAGCGCTTGGCTAGGCTCTAGAGACGAAAATCCTGTCCAAGGTACACCTGCCTCACGGTCTCGTTTTGCAGAATACTGACTGC
>CAJYAI010000039.1 GCA_913064725.1 uncultured Alteromonadaceae bacterium
AATCCACAGAGAATTACCCCAAGACCTAACAGCGTACTGCCTGCGATGACCTCGCCTAATACAGTGCCGATGAGCACTAGCGACAGAGGTGGTGCGAGGAATATGAGGCTACTGATACGAATCGGATTATTGGTGAGTCTGAGCGCATTCATCCACAGCACAAAAGCGAGGCCCATCTCACATAGTCCTATGTAGAGACCGCCGAGAATACCCTCTAAGCCAATGTTGGTGAGTCCGCCGTTAGCATTAGTGACCAGCCATAACATCGGCACAGCAGCAGTAAAGTTCAAGAACAGAGTCAGCTCTGGGTCAATGCTGTGCTCATCTACCGTTCGCGAGTTGATAACCCACGACAGGCCCCATAAGACCGTTGAAAACAGTGCTAGCGCAACGCCTTTTGGCGCATCAAACTGGAGAACACTCAGATTGGCGTCAGTGACAATAATCAGTATTCCGACGTAACTCAGAAGGGCGAGTCCAGCCTCGCCTTTCGAGGGCAGCGTTCGAGAAAAAAGCGATGCGATCAGCGGTAGCGTTAAGCCCCAGGTATAGTTAATCGCCATGGCATCTTGCGCCGGCAGAAGATCATAGGCTTGAAACAAAATCCAGTAATAGCAAGCCGGGTTTAACAACCCCAAAAGCAGGCAGCGTGTGATGAGTTTGCGTGGCAACGCACTGCACGATGTGATCGCGCCGCTGGCTAAGATTCTTGCGCCAAAAAACACCCACGATACGGTGACCGCGATGGTAATCAGCTCCATAGGCGTGCTGTGCTCGAGAGACCATTTGAAGGCGGTTGCCATTGTGCTCCACAAAGCCACAGCGGCGAGACCAAATAGAACTGCACGATTGTCCGATTCGTTTAAATGGGTTGTCATGGGTCTTTACACTGTATTCTCTGGGTTGCATTGACGTAGACTCAGCGATCGATAATCCGACGCGTTTGAGGAGCCAACGATGGGACACATTAGCGACAATGTCACGCTAGATAAACCCGCCTTCGTACACGAGTCTGCATGGCTGTATGGCAAAGTCTATATTGGTCCTGGTGCATCCATCTGGCCTAACGTTGTCACGCGTGCCGAGACATTTGAGATTCGGGTGGGCGCGCGAACTAACATCCAAGATTTTGTCATGATTCATGTCGGTGCGGCCTCATCGACCATCGTCGGTGAGGATTGCTCGATTACCCATCATGCAACCCTCCATGGGTGTACGATTGGCGATCGATGTCTCATTGGTATCAATGCCACGATTATGGACGGCGCGAAAATCGGTAACAACTGCATCGTCGCCGGTCACACCATAGTGACTGAGGGCAGCGAGTTTCCTGATAACACGATAATTGCTGGCGTACCGGGCAAGGCGGTAGCGACGCGGGACTGTGGTGACGCCAATCTGGTTAATGCGAGGTTTTACAGTGCCATGGCTGACACCTATGCGGCTGGCGGCGATCGCTTGTCACAAGAACAGGTGGATTCTGTACTCAGCACGGTGGGTCAGTAGAGTCAATAAATCAGGAGTCTGAGTCGTTCAGTACGCCTTCAAGCTGACTCATCGGACCACCGTCGAATACAAGTTCAAATCCAGCCGCTTTGAGCACTGTTTTTGCCTGTGCAGAGCGGCGGCCACTTCGGCAATAAACGACAACTTCCTCGTCGAGCTCGATCCCCTCACTTAAGAGCGAGTCGGGGAGGCCTTTCAGAGGGAGGTTAACCGCGCCCTCAATAGATCCGGTGGCAAATTCCTGTGGGCTGCGAACATCAATAATGATAGGTGACGAGATGTTGGACTGTATCGTCGCCAGATCATTCGCGGCAAACGCTGCCGCGCTAACCCCGATGACAAGAAGGCCGCTAAGCGTCGCCCAGAGGCCTACTAAGCTGCCTCGGATCCGCTGCTGTTTTGTTCGTCGTCTTCTAAGATCCATTCTTTTGCCGCTTCCAGTGCTTCGAGTCGAGTTTCATATTGCATATTAGCAGGCAAATGGTCTGCGACCCCTAATCCTTTGAGCACCTGTGCCACTCCGTCTCTGATACCACAGGCATAAAGGCGTTTGCCTGCATTGTGTGCATCAACCGCAATTGTTTCCACAGCACGTGCAGCTGACACATCGATAAAGGGTACTTGATGAAAGTCCAGCACAATGGCCCTGTGATCGTTGCGACCAATACGCTCGCGCACATGATGGCCAACATCGGCAGCGGCGCCAAAGCTCAGCGGCCCGCCAAAGTCAAAGAGAGTGAGGTGATCGTCGACAGTCTTAAATATGTCGGCTTCCGCTTCCGTGAGTTTTAGCTCGTCGTCATCACCCTCACCACTGAACGACTTTAGCTGCTCATCAGCGATCTGCTTGACGAAGGCGAGTGCGGCGATAACCACCCCGGCCATCACCGCCGTGATGAGGTCTACAAACACGGTGAGTCCCAACACCAGAGCCATCAGTAAGAGATCAAAGCGAGGACCTTGGTGCGCTCGCTTGAGGTAGGCAATGTCGATAATGTCATAACCCACCTTGACAAGGATGCCGGCGAGTACAGCGTGTGGAATCTTTGCTGCAAAAGGGGCTAGGACAAGAACCACGGCGAGCAGCAACAAACTGTGCAACATGCCGGAGATCTTGGTGCTACCGCCGGTACGGATATTGACCACTGTTCTCATCGTCGCGCCTGCGCCGGGAATGCCGCCAAAAAAGCCCGCGACGGTATTACCGATACCTTGCCCGATTAACTCACGATTGGAGTTGTGCCGGGTCCGGGTCATATTGTCCGCAACGAGCGACGTGAGCAGACTGTCTATCGCGCCCAATACCGCTAAGATGGCCGCGGCTTCAAAGATGATGATCGCCGTATCGGCCTCTATTGCCGGCACGATGAAGCTAGGTAGTCCTGTGGGGATGGCGCCTAAAATGGGCACGCCCTCGATAAAAAGACCAATGAGAGTGCCCGCGACCAGAGCGGCAAGAGGGGAGGGAATGACACGCCCCCAGGTTGCCGGCCAGCTGAATACCATGGCGAGCGTTAAAAGACCGATGAATAATGCGCCAAAGTGCGGATCCATCACGGCCGTCGGCACTTCCATTAGCGCAGGAATAGTGCCGCTACCCTGGGGTTCGTGACCAAAAAGTCGCGCTAGTTGCAGGGCGATGATGATGCAGCCGATGCCGCTCATAAAACCCGATACAACGGGGTAAGGCACCAACCGGATGTATTGGCCAAACCCGAGTACGCCAAACATGATTTGCATAAGGCCGGCCAAAATAACGGTCGCAAAGACGAGTGATGGGTCGCCGTTCAGCGAGGCAAAAACGCCCGCAAACACCACGACCATTGGTCCGGTCGGGCCCGTAATCTGAGACCCAGTGCCACCGAACAAGGCGGCAAAAAAGCCGACGATGATAGCGCCATAGACACCCGCGATAGGACCTGCGCCCGATGCCGCGCCAAAAGCGAGTGCCAATGGAAGCGCCACGACGCCGGCAGTTAAGCCGCCATAAAGATCGCCGCGGAGGTTGCTTGTATCAAAGAATTTCATATATCTGTGCTCGCAGTGAACATGTACTTAAAAGTTCGATTTAGGCGGAGATTGAAGTAAAGCTGTCTGATTCTGCATCGTAAGCAGTCACGTCACCGCTTCCTATGTGGTAGACCCAGCCATGCATATCGATATCGCCTGCGGCAAGGCGCGCCGCAACCGCGGGATGGCTGTTCAGATGCGACATCTGAAGGACGACATTTCGCTCTGTGGCAGCCAGTAAGTCTGGTTGTCCGTCACCCTGTTGTGCCTCCGCTGCTCTGACCGCCGCACGCGCGTGGTCAACCCAGTCTTGAACGCGCGGAATTGCGTCGAGGTTTTGGGGCGCCATGGCACCCTTGATAGCGCCGCAGTCGGTGTGACCGCACACCACGATGTGTTTCACACCTAATACGGCGGTCGCAAACTCGATGGAGGCCGTTGTGCCCTCCACACTGTTCCCGTGCGGCGGCACTATATTGCCTGCATTACGGCAAACAAATAAGTCACCGGGCATAGTTTGCGTAATCAACGCGGGATCGATTCGGGAGTCTGCGCAGGTAATAAACAGCACCTCGGGACTTTGGCCGGTGGCGAGTTTGTCAAATAATGCCTGATGCTCGGGGACAACTTCTGACTTGAATTTGGCAACGCCGTCGATCAATTTTTGCACGTAAAATCTCCTGCTTTGTTACGGTCAATGAAACTACGTGCGAACTCTATTGATTGGATGTGATAGTTGTTACTAATATATCAATTTGTTTTGATAGTAAAAACCTATCACCCTTGAGAGGCTAGACCATGCAACCAAAACTAAACGTCAGCTTGCGGCAGCTTGAATACTTTAAGGCCATTGCCGATGTCGGTAGCTTTCGTGGCGCAGCAGAACGAATTGGTGTTACTCAGCCTACGTTGACGGCGCAGATTGCCGCACTGGAAGACGCTTTGGGTATTAAGCTATTCGAACGCACGCGCTCGGGGGCTACGGCCACCGTTGCCGCGAGAGAGCTCATCCCGGTCTGTAACCGCATTCAGGAGGAGGTCCAGAGCTTCATGGATACGGCTCATGGCTTCACTGGCGGTGTTACCGGCACTTACCGAATAGGGGTTACGCCCACACTGGGACCCTATCTGTTGCCGCAGGTTTTGCCTGAGATTCACCAGCGCTTTCAGGAGCTCAGGTTGTTTGTGCGTGAGGGGGTGCCAGCGGAGTTAAACCGGGATTTAAGGGCAACAAAACACGACTTAATTCTATCCACGCAGCCTATTGCTGAGGCAGGATTAGAGGTCAGTCCGCTATTTAGAGAGCCTCTTAAGCTTGTGTTACCGCTCGATCACAGGCTGAGTCACAAGAGCGTTATCAATCGGATGGATTTGGTGGGCGAAGAGGTGCTGACGCTTGATGAACACCATCTTTATCATCGGCAAGTGACAGAACTGTGCCAAACGCTGGGAGCAAACACGCGTCGTGATTTTGAGGGGACCTCACTGGATACACTCAGGCAGATGGTGGTCATGGGCATGGGCATCACCTTTTTGCCGTCACTGTATGTGGCGTCAGAGATTCGCGAATCAGATCCGTTTCGCGTGACAGATGTGTTTGGTGTCAATATGTATCGAGATCACGCCCTTGCCTGGCGGAGCCGATCGCCGGCTCGTCCCTTGTTTCGACGTCTTGCGCAGACAGTTCGGGAATTGGTTTCTAACATCCCATCTGCCGAACTTCGGCTGCTGTATTAATGATCAGCGAAGTTTGCGTTATCAAGTACTCCGATGGCTTATGTTTAGGCAGGCTGGGTTTTTAGTGACGTTGGACATCTGTGGGTGTCGTAGGGCGCTGTTACTAATGCACCGACTCAGCTAAGGTTGTGATCAGAGTGGTGAAGCGCATGTGAGCATGTGAGCATGTGAGTAAGGTGCGCCGATCATTGTGCAAAGGGTATTTATCGGAGTCGCTGGTTTATGAGTTACGAATCCACAACAACGTTTGTCAATGTAACCTGCGAGGCGAGCTGCCTCACAGTTGAATTTAATCGCCCCGACGCGCTCAACGCGTTTCGACCTGAGATGCTATCCGAGGCCGCGCGCCTGATAGAGCAAGCAGGCATCGACGAAAAGGTGAGTGTCATTGTCCTGCGTGGCGCTGGAAGAGCGTTTTCAGCCGGCGTTGATCTCAAAGTGTTGCAGGGCATTGCGCCGCAGGGTGGCATTATCGGTGACGTCTTTGATGAGCCGGCGGCACGCTTGGCCAGCGCTATTCGCCAGTCTAATGTACCGGTCATCGCCCGTGCCGTTGGCGCTTGTTTCACTGGCGCGCTTGAAATTGCCCTGCACTGCGACTTTATCTATACAACCGATACAACTAAGTTTGGCGATACGCACACTAAGTTTGGCCTTCGCCCAACCTGGGGAATGTCGCAAACGCTCTCGCGGGCTGTAGGTCAGCGCAGAGCGAGAGAGCTGTCGTTTACGGCAACTATCTTTACCGGCGCGCAGGCCGCCCAGTGGGGTGTTGCCAATGCCAGTTTTGATACCCCGGAAGCCTTAGATGAAGCGCTCGCGATAACGTGCCAGCGGATAGCGAGCAACAGTTCTGAGGCCGTAGCGGCGATGAAAGATTTGTATCGTCTGGCAGAAAATGAGGACGGTATCACCGCGTCACTCAACAACGAATTAGCGTCCACGTACGAGATATCGGATACGGCGCAAAAGCTGTCACATTTTTAGGTCAGTACTGCGCCTAACACCTTAGAGTAGGTAATTTCAATTCGCGTATTGCACGCCGACAAATTTGGCTATAAATTCGCGCATTGTTCGGGTGGAGTGCGCTATGAACGCCGCCAAAAAACTACTGAATTCGCTCTACTTCGAAGTCATTCCGATGAAAGGCTTTGAGGAAAAATTGGACGTACTCAAAGCGGGTGATCGCGTAGGTATTACCTGCTCTCCAAAGCAAGGGCTGCAAGTCACCCTGGATACCGTCTCAAAGCTAACCGGGCGTGGCTTTTCCTTGACGCCGCACATCGCGGCCAGACAAGTAAAGAGCCAGCAGCACCTGCGCGATATTGTGGCGCAGCTGACAGACAGTGGCATTACGTCGATCTTTGTTCCTGGGGGTGATCTCGATCAGCCCATGGGCGACTACAATAGCTCGGCAGCTGTACTGAATGACCTCAGCGAGATGGATCACCCGTTTACCCGCATTGGTGTGGCGTCCTATCCAGAGGGGCATCCGGCCATCCCAGACGATATTCTATTTGACGCGTTGGCAGCGAAGCAGGGCATCGCGACGCACATGGTGACTCAGATGTGCTTTGACATGCCGGTGCTACTTAAATGGCTTTCTAATATGCGGGACAGGGACATTAAGACTCCCGTTTGGATCGGTCTCCCGGGCGTTATGGATCGCATGCGTTTGTTCAAAACATCGTTGCGAATTGGCGTTGGGCAATCCGCAAAGTATGCACGCAAGCAAAAGGGGCTTGCGGGCATGCTATTGCGCAGTGCCACTTACAAGCCTGATTCACTTTTCAAAGAGCTCAAACCGGCGATGGATGATGAGCGTATGGCTATCGAAGGTCTATACATGTTCACGTTCAATCAAATAGATAACACTGTTCAGTGGTCTCAAGAACAACTCAAACGCCTGGGCTAGCCCGCCCACCGGAGACTTTTCCAATGACAAACGATACCCCCTTAGCGATCGCCATCGGGCCCCGTGTGCGCCGGTCCGCTTTTTTTGACGCTACCATTGAGGCCGGCGTTAAGTCGTTCACCATTTATAACCACATGTATTTGCCTGTTCATTTTGGCGACCCTCTGGCTGAATACTGGAGTATGGTCAATGGCGTCGTGTTGGCGGATCACGCGGTGCAGCGGCAGGTGGAAATCAAGGGGCCAGACGCGCTGGCACTGACGCAACTTTTGACGCCCAGAGACATCTCGAGCTGCCCTGTGGGCCGAGGTCGCTATGTCGTTTTTTGCAATGATCAGGGCGGCATCATCAACGACGCTGTTTTATTTCGAATGGCTGAGGACTGTTTTTGGTTATCGCCGGGTGATGGCGACGTCATCTTGTGGGCGACAGGTCTCGCACTTGGAAAGGGCTACGATGTTGAAGTGAGCGAGCCCGATGTGTCGCCATTACAACTGCAGGGTCCGGTCTCGCCCCATGTTGCAAAAAAGCTGTTTGGCGAGATTGCACTCACCTTAGGTTATTACCAATGTGTTGAGCTCGAGCTGAACGATATTCCTGTTGTTCTTACTCGGACCGGCTGGAGTGGGGAGCTGGGCTATGAGATTTACCTTCTAGACCAAACGCGTGGCGCAGAGCTCTGGGGCCTCATTATGGAGGCTGGAAAAGAGTACGGGATACTGCCGGCTTGCCCATCGCTAATGCGCAGTGTTGAGGGCGGAATCTTATCGCATGGCTCAGACATTACGCCCTGTGATACGCCCTTCACCATTGGTCTTGAGCGACTCATGGATCTCGATAAACCGTCAGAGTTTATTGGCCGTGATGCGCTTAAGCGAATTGCACGAGAAGGGACGCCGCGCAAGTTAGTCGGTGCCAATTTTGCAGGCGAGGCCATTGGAGGGAACGATAAGTTTTGGGATGTTTACTCTAACGGCAACGTCGTTGGGCACATCACGCGCTGCTGCTACTCGCCACGCTTAGAACACAACATCGCGTTGGTAAATGTACCGACCGAGCTGTCTGAGCCCGGTACCAAAGTGCAGCTGGATATTCGCGGCGAGCGAGTCGACGCGGAAATTGTGGCGCTTCCTTGGTTTGAGTCTCAAAAGAAGATTCCAGACACTATTTGAGTGCTGTTTTTGCTTGGCTCGATGCAGTCAAAGTGGCAGTCTTGACACGTCATTTGCTCAGGGTGCTTTGGTGCAGTCCTAACTGAATGCATGCACTAAATCCTCGATCAAGCTTGATGAAATTTAACATTGGGGTATGGCGCCGTTTGCTGTTCATTGCGACATTGAAGAGCGAGTCGTCTTTAACGTAGGTCTTGCGACTATGTCGGTTTCCAATGGCGTGATTTAACTGTTTGGTTTGGGAGTGTTTTCATGAAAAGTAGAGCCGCAATAGCGTTCAAGGCGGGGGCCCCACTCGAGATTGCCGAGGTGGATGTTCAGGGCCCGCGCGCAGGCGAGGTCATGGTTGAGATCAAAGCCACGGGGGTATGCCATACAGACGCCTTTACACTCTCAGGTGACGATCCGGAGGGCGCATTCCCTGCTATTTTGGGTCACGAAGGCGCCGGTATTGTTGTCGAAATTGGCGAAGGGGTGAAGTCAGTCAAGCCTGGTGATCACGTGATTCCGCTGTACACCCCAGAGTGTCGGGAGTGTAATTTTTGTTTGCACCCGAAAACGAATCTATGCCAAGCAATCCGAGAAACTCAAGGTCAGGGTCTGATGCCAGACCAGACAAGTCGCTTTACCTTAGATGGGGAGCCGATCCTTCATTACATGGGTTGCTCAACATTTTCGAATTTTACCGTTCTCCCTGAAATTGCTGTGGCAAAGGTTCGCGAGGATGCGCCGTTTGACAAGATTTGTTACATCGGTTGCGGCGTTACCACAGGTATTGGCGCCGTTGCGTTCACAATGAAAGTCGAGGCGGGCTCAACTGTCGCGGTCTTTGGCTTGGGTGGGATCGGTTTGAACGTGATTCAAGGCGCCCGAATGGTCGGAGCGACGCGAATTATCGGTATCGACTTGAATCCAGCAAAAGCTGATCTCGCGCGCCAATTTGGCATGACCGATTTTGTTAACCCCAGTGAAGTTGATAACGTGGTTGATCATCTTGTTCAAATGACAGGTGGCGGTGTTGATTACAGTTTTGAATGCATTGGCAATGTCAATTTGATGCGACAAGCGCTGGAGTGTTGTCACAAGGGATGGGGACAAAGCTGTGTCATTGGCGTCGCTGGCGCAGGTCAAGAAATAGCGACACGGCCCTTTCAGCTGGTGACGGGACGTTCATGGCGCGGCTCTGCGTTTGGTGGCGCTCGCGGACGAACTGACGTTCCGAAAATCGTTGACTGGTATATGGAAGGTAAGATCAATATCGATGAGATGATTACTCACACCATGCCTTTGAGCCAGATAAACGACGCGTTTGATTTAATGCATGCGGGCAAAAGTATACGTTCGGTGGTCACGTACTGATGTCGATAGAGTTGCTGTCTTCGGTTAGATGCTTTGCTGGCGAACAACGCCGATACCAGATTGATTCAGAGGCGCTGTCGGGAAAGACGATCTTTTCTTTGTTTTTACCGGAGGCTTCGACCGCGACCTCTGTTCCCGTACTTCTTTACCTGTCGGGCCTTACCTGTACTGATGAAAATGCAGTCACCAAGGCTGGTGCGCAACGTGTAGCCAGCGCGCTTGGTATTGCAGTTGTTTTCCCCGATACCAGTCCCAGAGGCGAGGATGTCGCGGACGATCCAGCCGGTGCCTACGATTTGGGTTTAGGGGCGGGTTTTTATCTGAATGCAACGCAGGCGCCTTGGTCGCAGCACTATCGGATGGAGACCTTTGTGGTAGAGGAGCTGCTAACAGTTTTGTCTCAAATTGGAGCAGTCGATACGACCAGAGTTGGCGTATGTGGCCATTCAATGGGTGGCCATGGTGCCTTGACGCTGGCCTTGAAATACCCGGGTAAGTTCACGTCTGTCAGTGCTTTTTCACCGATTTGCGCGCCAGCGAGCTGTCCTTGGGGGCAAAAAGCGTTTAATGCTTATCTGGGTCCTGACAATGATGAATGGAAACAGCACGATGCGAGTGAGCTGATCCGAGCTGGTGCAAAGCCGTTTCCACTATTGATTGACCAGGGGTCGGCTGATCCCTTCCTCGCTGAGCAGCTCAGACCAGAGGTATTACTCAGTGCCTGCGAAGATCGGGATTTCTCGGTGACCTATCGGGAGCACCAGGGGTTTGACCACAGCTACTTTTTTATCGCCTCATTTATTGAGGATCATCTCAGATTCCACGCGACACACCTGACTTCGTCTTGACAGCACACTCTGAGATCAGTCGACAGCGCAGCAGCAATAGCGCCCTGGTCGCATCCATCAAATCGCCAGAAAAAGATCCAAACCACTGAGCACCAACACCAAGCGCAGTATCAATTTTGAGCGCTTATCGAGCGCGTCAAATTGTTTCTTGAGTTCCGCGAGTTCCTCTTTGGCTGTATCGCCCGCCTCGGTGATTTTTTCTCGGCTTGCGGCAATTGCACCCGCCGCCACGACGCCCGCTGACGAGACGCCCATGGCACGCAGCAGTCGGCGTCTGCTGAGTAAGGAGGTGTCAGGCGTATCGTTGCTATCGGCGGTCATAATTTGTGCCTAGGTGTGTCTTTGTGGTCATAGTCTGCTTGGCGGGTGTCAGTTTAGACCCCACCATCAGCCCCTGTTGAATACGGGTTTGCGTTTTTCCATAAACGCCATCATACCCTCTTGCGAATCGGGCGTCCCCAAGGTGTTTTTCACGGCTTGCTTCTCATCCTCGAGTGATTCAGCAAGCGTTTTTGACTCAAAGCCAACAATCGTCTCGAGCACGCCTTGAACCGCGAGCCTTGGTTGTGCTGCTAATTCTTCTCCGAGTGCTTGCGCTCGCGCCTTGAGTTCTGTGATAGGGACGAGCTCGGTGACAAGTCCAATCCGCAGGGCCTCTTCGCCATCAATTTTTCGCGCACGAAGAATCATATCGAGTGCATGCTGACGTCCGACGACACGCGGTAGCCTCGCGGATCCGCCCCAGGCCGGTACGCTACCCAGGTCCATTTCTGGCAGGCCGATTTTTGCGCCTTCGCTTGCTGCAATTCGAAAGTGACAGGCCAGTGGAAGCTCAAGCCCCGCGCCCAGACAAAAACCGAAAAAAGTGGCGATAGACGGTTTCCCACCATGCTCGATCATATCCAGGACCCGGTGTCGCTGGTCAAAGAACGCTTCGGGACTGCCGGCACGCTTGATGCCCTCGGGAATTTGCCGAAGATTCATACCGGCTGAAAAATTAGCAAGACCCTCAGCGGTAAACACGATTGCTCGGATACTGTCATCCGCGAGCACCTCGGGTAGCTGCTGTTCCAGCCGATCGATGTAGTCAACGGGCATGAGATTGTAGGGCTCGTCGTTCACGCTG
Source organism: uncultured Alteromonadaceae bacterium (assembly GCA_913064725.1). GTDB lineage: Bacteria > Pseudomonadota > Gammaproteobacteria > Pseudomonadales > Halieaceae > Luminiphilus. Next base: position 11,674 of record CAJYAI010000039.1, read on the forward strand.
AACGTCGCAACATGGTTGGTTACCGAATATATATACGGCTCTTTCATGGCCTTTATCCTCGTCTTGATCACGTTTGGATTGTTCAAGTGTGATGGCTAGTCAACCTGCCACCCAGCGAGTGATTTGTACATAACGTAGGCATCAACGTAGCCGCGCTCTGGGTGATTGAAGGCTGCTGGCAGCGTGCCCGCGATATCAAATCCCAGTGTTTGCCACAGCGCGACTGCCGGCTCGTTGCTCGACGCCACGAAGTTAAACTGCATGGCCAGAAAACCGAGTTTTACAGCAACGATTTGAGAGTGCTCACACATACTGCGTGCCACACCTAAGCCTCTGGCGTGCGATGCCACCATATAGCCGCAATTACAGACATGATTGCCCGGGCCGCTCTGGTTTTCTTTTATGTAATACGTGCCGACGATCTGTCCCTCACGTTCGAAGACGTAGGTGCGCACTGGCAACGTCATCCAGAGGTGCTCAGCTTCAGCGGTGTTGATATCGGTCGGATAGGCGTAGGTATCGCCCGCTTTCGCAATCTCCCGAAAGATAGGCCAGATGTTTGGCCAGTCAGCAGCGGCAGCCTCGCGAATCATGATTTAGAAGATCGTATATATGAAGGGTGCCAACGCAGATCCCTGCGTCATTACGACCAACACACCGAGTATGAGCATGATTCCTATAATGGGCGCCATCCATAACTTCTTGCGCTCACGCATAAAGCCCCAGAGATCTTTTAGTAGATCAAACATTAATACGGTCTCTCAAAGTGATCACGGGGACGAGCTACACTCGCCACGCGGTAACTGTCTTGCGAATGATCTGTGGCCTTGTGCGACAGCGCATCACGGCCCATGACGCTCATCAACGCGCCAATGGGAACAAACACGCCATAGTAAAGCGCAAACATGATGATACGGGTATTGATGTAACCGGCGATTAGACCAAAACGCATCCAAATCCGATAAAACGGTTGCAGCGCAGAAGGTGCGGTCAATGAAATAATGCACAGTAGTGAAGCTATTATCCAGGGCCATCGCGGGAAGCTATGGTTAAAAAACCATGGCAGCAAGACGCCGAAGAGCGCGACAAGGATAGCCCCAAAAAGAAGGCCAAACTGACGGAGTTCGCTGGCCGTCACGGGCGGTGCGATGGGCGTTTTAACTTTGTGCGTCTTTGTCATATTGATCAGTCTAACTGGAATTCTTCCTTCCATGCGTCATCGTGGTCCCAGACGGGTTGCTGCTCTTTTACCAAGAGTGCGTTTTCCAGTACCAAGACGTCCATTTCGGTCCTCATGAAGCAGCGGTAAGCGTCTTCGGGTGTGCAGACAATCGGCTCACCGCGAACGTTAAATGAGGTATTGATAAGGATGGGACAGTTCGTAATGTCCTCAAATGCGCAGAGGAGATCGTAGAAACGTGGATTAGTGTCAGCATGGACTGTCTGCAATCGTGCCGAGAAATCGACATGCGTGATGGCAGGAATCTTGGAGCGACACACATTGAGTTTCTCAAGACCGAACAGGGCCTCTTGCTCGTCTGACATGGTGTCACAATGTTCTTCTCGCACGGTGGCCACCTTGAGCATGTAGGGGCTATCAGACGTTGTGTTGAACCAGTCTGATACCGCTTCGGCTTTAATGGCCGGTGCAAAGGGTCTGAATGATTCTCGGTTTTTAATTTTAAGATTCATCGCAGATTGCATGATCGGGGAGCGCGCATCGCCAATAATCGAGCGGGCACCCAAAGCGCGTGGACCAAACTCCATCCGGCCACTAAACCAACCAACAACGTTACCCAGAGCGAGGGCTTGTGCGACCTCGGGTAATAAGTCGGCGTCATTCAGCCGTTGAAACGGTGCATCTACGCTAGCCAAGTAGTGTTCGACCTCAACTTGGTTGAATGATTTACCGAGATAAGCGCCTTTCATGATGTCTGCGGCGTTCTGGGCATTCCGCGGTTTGTCCAGATACTCATGCCAGGTCGCGAGCGCCGCACCCAATGCGCCACCTGCATCACCAGCAGCCGGTTGTATCCAGATGCTCTTGAAGGGCCCCTCGCGCTCCAGCCGGCCGTTGGCAACACAATTGAGCGCGACACCGCCGGCGAGGCACAGATGATCTACATCGAGTTCCGCGTAAATCGTCGCAGCAAGTTTTAGGACAATCTCTTCTGTAACCACCTGAATGGACGCGGCGATATCCATTTCGCGCTGAGTTAGTTCGGCTTCAGGCTGTCGGGGCGCACCGCCAAAAAGCGTATCAAATCTACGATTTGTCATGGTAAGCCCGGTGGCATAATTGAAATACCGCATATTTAAGCGAAAAGTGCCGTCGGGTTTGATGTCGATCAGGTGTGTCTTGATGAGTTCGACAAAGCGAGGCTCGCCGTAGGGTGCAAGCCCCATAAGCTTGTATTCGCCCGAGTTGACTCTAAAACCGGTGTAGTAGGTAAACGCGGAATACAACAAACCCAAAGAGTGGGGAAATTGAATTTCCCACTGAGGGGCTAGGGTATTTCCATCTCCCAGCCAGACCGAACTCGTGGCCCACTCACCCACGCCGTCGAGGCAAAGTACCGCCGCTCTGCGGTATGGGCTGGCAAAAAAAGCCGAGGCGGCGTGTGAGCCGTGGTGTTCATGGAACAACAGTGGCGGGAGTTGTTCCTGACCAAGCCCAGACAAGCTGGATAGTTCACGTTTCAACGTAACTTTCAAAAAAAGCTTTTCTTTCAGCCAGACTGGAATGGCGAGCACAAACGAGCGAAATCCGCGAGGCGCAAAAGCAAGATAGGTTTCTAACAAGCGTTCAAATTTCACCAACGGTTTGTCGTAAAAGGTGATGTAGTGAATGTCCTCGAGTTTCAGACCGGCCTCGTCGAGACAGTATTGAATGGCGTTTTTGGGAAATGCCGCATCGTGTTTCTTTCGAGTAAAGCGTTCTTCTTGCGCAGCAGCTACGATGTCGCCATCGACTAGCAGCGTGGCTGCACTGTCGTGATAGTAGGCGGAGAGGCCAAGCACGTTGATTGATCCGGTCATTGCAGGTTAACTACCGCCGCTCTTGGTTAAATTAAGTGCGTTTATTACGATGTGGCGCACCTCTAAAGGATAGTGTCTAGTGCAGAACACGCGAAATCTACTGTTTACGATCATAACGGTTGTGGTGATACCACTGCTATTTTTTGTAGTGCTTGAGTTCGCATTGCGAGTCGCGGGTGTCGGAACGAGTTACAGCTACTTTACGTCCATCGAGATAGACGACGAGCCGTATTACCAAGAAAATCCAGATTTTGCCGATCAGTTTTATCCGCCCTCGTTGAATGTGGGGCCGTTGCAAAACACGTTTGCGCAAGCGCCATCAGATGATCGAGTCCGCGTCTTTGTGCTGGGAGGCTCAGCTGCAATGGGCTTCCCCCACAAAAATCATGGCGTGGATCGATTGCTTGCGACGCAGCTTCGCGCACTTTTTCCCGAGAGAGAGGTTGAAGTGATCAATACCGCTATGACCTCGGTGAACTCCCATGTAGTGCAGCAGGTGGCCGCTACATTGCCCCCCAATTCAGCTGATGTGGCCGTTGTCTTAATGGGTAACAACGAGGTTGTGGGACCATACGGGCCCGGGACGTTTAACCAAAATTTCTTGTCAAGTTTATCAGCGATTCGGGGTCTTCAGGCGCTGAAACGAACTCGCTTGTGGCAGCTACTCGACAGTTCGCTTACTGACGTTCGGGCGTCGGACGCAAAAGCCGACCTCGAGTGGCAAGGTATGCAAATGTTCGTTGACAACGGGGTTGCTGAGAATGATCCACGGATGGCGTTTGTGTACGAGCACTACGAGCAAAATCTCAGGGATATCATCGCTACGCTTAATGCGAAAGGCATGCACGTCGTGTTATCGACGGTACCCGTTAATCTTCGTCAGTCGGCGCCTTTTTTATCGATCAATGCTGAGGATTTATCCGAGAGTGACGAAGATCGATTGGGCGGGTTACGCGAGCGAGCAGCTAATGAAGCCAACAGAAATCGCTGGCGAGAGGCACAGGAACTGTTAGAGCAGGCACTGCTCATTGACCCAGGATATGCGGATACTCATTTTCAATTAGCTACCAGCTTAGAGCGCCAAGGTGATTACGCGCGAGCGAGGCGCCATTTTGAGCGCGCCCTTGACCTCGATGGCTTACGATTCCGCGCTGACACGAAGATTAATACGATCATTGAACGTGTGGCGCGAGATTACGATGAAGCAGATCTGAGTTTTGTTCATGGACTGAAAGCTTTTGACAGAGCGAGTGCGCCTTATGCTCCGGGTTGGGATTTATTGGTGGAGCACGTTCATTACGATTTTGATGGTAATGCGATTCTAGCTCGTAGTTTCGCGCGAGCAATTGCTGAACACCTTCTGCCGAAAGAGGCGCCGACAAAGGCGCCAACGTTGTTAAGCAGTCAGGAGGTAGCGGCCCGAATCGGTTTTCCAAATCACGAAACCATAGAAAATATAAAGAATCTGCAAGGCATGGCAGCGCAACCACCGTTTCCCGGGCAGAGTAACTATCAGGACTACCTCGACTTTTTAGCCTCTCGTCTGGCAAGCGTGACGGCCGAGGTGGGTGCACCAGAGGATGCCGTCAGACGCCGTCAGCAGGTCTTGATTGAGGGTACTGCCGATTGGAAACTGCATTTCGAAATGGCGGCACTAGCACGTCATCTTAAGAACAAGCAGGCGCAGTACTATCACCTTGACCAATTATTTGACCTTTACCCGCACAACCGCGAGAGCTACATCAATTTGGCTACTTTGCTAAGCCAAGATGGACGCTGGAGTGAGGTGATTCCGCTTTTAGAGCGCTCACTGAAATACACCCGCGGACGCGACGAGCCCACCGTTGAAGCCATTGGATGGCTGGGTACTGCCAATTTGAGAGTTGGAAACAGCAAGGAAGCGACTGAATTACTGCTGTCGATACCCAAAGAATACCCAGACCAGATCGGGATGAGCCTTCGTGCCTATGGCAACCTCATCAAGCACAGCGTCGACACGGGCAATACTGAGGCGACTAAGCAGTATCTTTCGGAGGTACAACGTTACGCCGACGATATGATCGCATCGGGTAATAGCGCTCGCTATCCGAGATTAAATAGCCGAATGGCGCAGCTCATGACCATGGGCGGGAACAAGGCAGCTGCAACGACTTGGCGGCAGAGACCATAGTTGATTCGAATCACCGACTCGTTTGAGCGGTTTTTGCCTAAACGCGCATACTTATGTTAAATCAGGTGTCAGGATATTTGGAGACATCACTATGACTGCAGCACTAATAGAGAAAAACTGTGAGCACGGTGTACTCTGGCTGACGCTTAATAATGAGCTACAGCGCAACCCACTCTCGAGTGAGATGCTCGCAGAAATCACGTCGGCACTAGCGTCTGGCTACGATGATCCTGATGTGCGCTGTGTTGTCATCGCTGCTCGCGGGCCTGTTTTCTCAGCGGGTCATGACTTATCTGAAATGGCCAGGGGTGCTGGCGAGACACAGGAGGACTGGCGCGCTCGCGTTATGTCGATTCTCGAGTCCTGCGCAGCGATGATGCAGCGCATTGTTCACGGCCCTAAAGCCGTGATTGCCTGTGTTCAAGGTACGGCTACTGCCGCTGGCTGTCAGTTGGTTTCGGCCTGCGACCTCGCCATCGCATCGAGTGACGCCAAATTTTGTACGCCGGGCGTCAATTTGGGCGCGTTTTGCACCACGCCACTGGTGGGTATTGGCCGAAATTTGTCACGAAAACATGCGCTGGAAATGGCTCTCACTGGTGAGTTCTTTGATGCTCGTGACGCCGAACGATTTGGCCTCATTAATCGCCATGTCCCCGCTGGCGATGTGCTGGTAGAGACCCGTACGTTGGCGGAGCGTATCGCATCGCGCTCGCCGCAAAGCATTCGTGATGGCAAGACTGCGTTTTACACACAGATAGAAATGCCATTGAACGACGCATTCGAACATGCCAATCGGGTGATGGTCGAGGCGATGACCTCGGAAGAATCGCGTCTTGGGGTGGAGGCATTTTTTGACAAACGCGCGCCTGACTGGCGTTAAAAACATGCTGATCGAGACCGATAAGGGTCTGGCAGCATTGCTAACCCGAGTGCGACATATCGCGTTGGTGGGAGCGAGTCAAAAGCCGGAGCGCCCGAGTTACCAAGTGATGCAATTTCTCTTGGCGGAGGGTTACCGCGTCACGCCGGTCAATCCTACGCTGGCGGGCCAACGGCTTCAGGGGCAGCTGGTGATGGGCGGACTCGCGGACATAGACGCAGCGGTTGACATGGTTGACGTGTTTCGCGAGGGCCGAGCGTTGCCGGGTATCGTTGAGGAGGCTGTTTCTTTGGGCGTGTCTGCGCTTTGGACTCAGCTTGAGGTAAGGCACTCCGAGGCTGAATTGAATGCGCTTGCACAGGGGTTAGATCTGGTGGTTGATAAATGCCCTCAGCAAGAATTGCCTCGACTTAGGGCGCTTGGCTTGATGTAAGCCAAGCACGAGCTAAAAGCACCGCTACGTAACGTGACCCTGTCGCCGCTTTGCCATGCCCTAATCCGTCAGCGGCACACCTACAGGCGATTACCTTTGGTTTCCTCCAGTTGTGACAGCGACAGGAGGGTTAAGACAGCGGCGATAGCAATGTAGACCGAGACGTAAAAAATGCCAAAGCTATCCCACAAGAGAACCGCAATTGTGGGTGCCAGCGCTCCGCCAATAATGGCGCCTATCTGGTAGCCCAGTGAGGCACCTGAATAGCGGACCTCTGTGGTGAATAGCTCTGTGAAGTACGCCGCCTGAGGCCCGTATTGCATGCCAAGGAATACCAGTCCCATGGTGATCGCCAAGCAAATCAGCACGGTATCGCCTGTATCGATCAGCGGAAACAAGGCAAACCCCCACAGACCGGTCAATATCGCGCCCCAGCGGTAAACGTGTTTGCGCCCCAATCGATCGGATAGTCCGGAGAAATAGAACTGTGTTGGCACCATAATAGCCGCGGCAATTAAGACCGCGGTGAGCATGAGATTCTTAGACAGCATTAAAGAAGGCGATTGCATCCCGTAAGAGATGACAAACGCAATCAAAATATAAAACGTGACTTGAACCGACAGAAAAGCACCCGCAGCCAGCATGATGCGTTTTGGGTACTTTCGAATAGCCTCAATGACGGGCGAGCGCTCAACGACGGCTGCAGGCTTATCTGCAGCTTTTTGTGCCTCGCTCAAAGATTTAAAGGCGTCGGTATCCTCGATCTTGAGTTGAATGTACATCGAGATGCCGATCAGGACGATGCTGGCAATAAAGGGAAGTCGCCAACCCCATTCCATGAAAGCCTCATCGCTCATCGACGTGCTCACACCAATAAAGGCAAGGTTAGCTAAAACCACCCCAATCGGCGCTCCCGCTTGCGCATAGGCGCCGTACCATCCCCGACGCTCAGCTGGCGCACTCTCTGTTACCAGCAGCATTGCACCACCCCATTGTCCGCCAATGGCGAGGCCTTGAATAAATCGTAAAGCAACGAGTAGTAGCGGAGCCGCGATACCGATAGAGGCATAGGTTGGTAAAAAGCCAATGAGGGTTGTTGTGACGCCCATCATCATGAGCGCTACAACCAATGTACGTTTACGACCGATGCGGTCGCCAAAGTGGCCAAAAACGATGCCACCGAGAGGCCGCGCTAAAAAGCCCACGGCGAGCGAACTGAAGCTGATTAACAGCGCTGTTGTTGGGTCTTCCTGCGGGAAAAATGCTTGAGGAAAAATGACAGCTGCTGCGGTGGCGTAGAGAAAAAAGTCGTACCACTCTATGCTCGTTCCCGCTAGAGAGGTCATGGCGACCCGTCGCATATTTTTTTGTTGGTCTTGCCCAGTAACGTTGCTCATTGTCATATCTCTTATTCGTTGTCGTGCGCGCTGCTTGGCCGGAACGAGTCCACCGGCTGTAACAAAGGCGATCATCTGTATTCATCTAATAGTGAGATTAACCATGGGTCAAGATCATGAGTATCGAGCGAAGCATTCTGCTGACGGACTCAATCTGTGCAATCATTGCGCGCGACGCCAACATTTTGAGTGAAAAGAATCGTATGACTTCAGCTACCACCTCTGAGTTTTTCGACAAGACGAGTACCCTGCCGCAGCAAAAAAGCTTTGTTAACGGTGCCTATGCGGAGTCCAGATCAGGCGAGATATTTCAGACCGTGCATCCCGGCACCGGGCACGTCATTTGCGATGTTCAGATTGCAGATCAATCCGTGGTCGATGCCGCTGTCTCTGCCGCCGCTAACGCGTTTACCAGCTGGTCGGCAACTCCCGCTGCAGAAAGAGGACAGATTCTTCGCCGTGCGGCCGTGCTGCTGCGTGAGCGCAATCAAGAGCTCGCCGAGCTCGAGACGCTTGATACGGGCAAGGCCATTCAGGAAACCAGTGTCATTGACGTGGCGAGTGGCGTTGAGGTGCTGGAGTACTATGCAGGAGTAGCTCAGAGCCTGCAGGGATCTCACATTGATCTGCCACCCGAAGCCTTCGCCATCATGCGTCGCGAGCCCCTCGGCGTCTGCGCCGCGATTGGCGCCTGGAATTACCCGATTCAGATCGCACTGTGGAAATCGGCCCCGGCATTGGCATGCGGCAATACGATGGTCTTTAAGCCCTCTGAAATTACGCCGTTAACAGCGCTCAAACTGGCGGAAATTTATAAAGAGGCAGGGTTACCTGACGGTGTCTTTAATGTTGTTTTGGGCGCTGGTGCCACCGGCAGTGCGCTGGTGGCGCATCCCAATGTTGCCAAGGTTTCCCTGACTGGGTCTGTGGCGACGGGGAAGCGTGTTGCAGCAATGGCCGCGGATACGCTGAAAAAGGTCACCTTAGAGCTGGGCGGGAAATCGCCGATCATCATTTTTGACGACTGCGACAAAGAAAGCGCTATTAATGCGGCGTTGGCGGCAAATTTTTACTCGACCGGGCAGGTTTGCTCAAACGGTACACGGGTATTTGTTCATGACAGGATGTTCGATGCCTTTGTTGATGAGGTGGTAGACAGGTCAAAGGCCATTGTTATCGGAGACCCCTTTCACCCAGACACGCAAATGGGCCCGCTAGTTTCGGCACAGCAATTGGACAAAGTGATGGGCTATTTGTCCGAGGCTCGAACGTCTTCTAATGTGACTCTGTTATGCGGCGGTGATGTCAGCAGCGGTGACGACAAAGAGGGTGGCTATTTTATTACACCGGCAGTGGTCGTTGCCGAGACTGATGACCACCCCATTGTGACGGAAGAAGTCTTCGGGCCCGTCATGACTGTGTTGAAGTTTAGCGATGAGGATGACGTTCTTACTCGGGCAAATAACACGCGTCTGGGTTTAGCTGCAGCAGTCTTTAGTGAGAACTTCTCGCGGGCTCACAGAGTCGCCAACGCCCTCAAAGCGGGTATTGTCTGGATTAACGATTACAACATCACACCGGCTGAGATCCCGTTTGGCGGCTATAACGAATCGGGTATTGGCCGGGAGAATGGACTTCAAACCATCGAGCATTTCACTCAGTTAAAAACGATCTATGCCAATCTAGGCAAAGTCGACAGAACATTTTGACGTACTAGACGATGACTGAGGCTGCAACAAAGTCGGTATCAAACTCGCATAAGACTTCTTACGATTACATTATTGTCGGTGGTGGCTCTGCCGGCTGCGTACTGGCTAACCGTTTGTCGGAGGACGCCCACTCGCAGGTGCTCTTGCTAGAGGCGGGTGGCAACGGCCGAAGCCTCTTTGTTGATATGCCCACGGCATTTGCTATTCCCATGGCCTCTAAAGTGTTTAATTGGGGTTACTACAGTGAGCCCGAATCGTCTTTGGACGGACGCGCAATGGATGCAGCAAGAGGTCGGGGTTTAGGCGGATCATCGGCTATCAACGGCATGGTCTATGTACGCGGCCACGCACGCGACTTCGATGAATGGGAGTCGGTGGGTGCAACCGGATGGAATTACCAAAACTGCCTGCCCTATTTTCAGCGAGCAGAGACATGGATGCACGGTGGTGACGACTACCGCGGCGGTAACGGTCCGCTAGGCACCTCTAACGGTAACAACCGCAAGAATCCGATTTACCAGGCGTTCATCGATGCCGGAGAGCAGGCAGGCTACGGACTGACCGATGACTACAATGGCTACCGGCAAGAAGGCTTCGGCCCAATGCACATGACTGTGCAAGATGGTGTGCGAGCATCAACCCGACGGGCTTATCTTGAGCCCGCCAGATCCCGAGCTAACTTGACCATCATTACGGGTGCTGAAGTCGATCGTCTCGTGGTGACCGAGGGCATCGCCTCAGCTGTCGTATTCACACGTCATGGGGTTGAACAGCGGGTGACGGCGCGGCGAGAAATTATACTGTCGGCTGGCAGCATTGGGTCTCCCAGTATTTTACAGCGCTCTGGGATAGGTCCGGCATCGGTATTGCAGCAAGCGGGTGTTCGACAAGTCCATGAATTGGCTGGGGTCGGTGAAAATTTGACCGATCACCTAGAGGTCTATTTTCAGTATCGGTGTCGCCAGCCGGTCACGCTCAATGGGCATCTCAGCCCTCTGGCAAAACTCAAGATTGGTGCACAGTGGTTGCTAACCAAAACGGGCTTGGGAGCCAGTAATCACTTTGAGTCCTGTGGCTTTATCCGCACTCGTGCAGGTCTTGAGTGGCCCGATATTCAATACCACTTTTTACCCGGAGCCATCCGCTACGATGGCAAGGCGGCTTTTGATGGGCATGGTTTTCAGGTTCACGTTGGTCCCAATAAACCGGAGAGTCGCGGTCATGTCCGCATCAAAAGCGCAGACCCGCAGCAGGCGCCGGCGATTGTTTTTAATTACCTGGCTACGGAGAAAGACCGCGAGGACTGGCGTATCTGCCTTCGCTTGACGCGCGAAATCTTGTGTCAGCCTGCGCTCGATGAATACCGAGGTGATGAAATACAGCCCGCGGTGGATCTCTCTGATGATGACGCGGTGGATGCGTGGGTGCGCGCCAATGTCGAAACCGCATATCACCCCTCGTGCAGCTGTCGCATGGGGGCGCTAGACGACGACTTGGCTGTCGTGGATCCGGATTGTCGCGTTCGCGGTCTTGGCGGCCTTCGCGTTGTGGACTCTTCGGTGTTTCCACAAATCCCCAATGGCAACCTCAATGCACCGACGATTATGGTGGCCGAGCGCGCAGCGGCACTGATTCGCGGTGAGACCATGCAAACGTCGGTGGCCCCCACATGGATCGCCGATGACTGGCAGACCAAACAACGTGTTGGCGATGCGGTAAGACCTTTAAATGATGATCTGTTGAGATCAGCACCGTGATGACCGCGTTGTCGGTAGCGATGGCCGTGGCGTTAATCACAGCCGGCGGCATTGTACTCAGGTGGCCCATGTATAAATGCATGGGCGATACGCCGCTCCCCACCGCGTCATTTTTGGCTATTTTGTTTACCTCTGGCCTCGATGTTGGGCTTCTCATGTTTCCGCTGATTGATTTCGAGGTGTATGCCTCAGAGCCTGACTACGCCTTTGCCAGCCCCTTGGTGATTGAGTTTGGGTTTTGGGCGGGATTGGTTTGGTCTTTTTACTTTCTGACAACCATGTACTTCTGCGCTATCGAACCTCGCCTGAAGCTCTTCGAGCTTGGACCCATCCGTTGGATCCACAACGGGGTTGTGATCGCAACCTGCGCCTTCACTGCCTATCTATTTCTCATTTACCTCCCGAGTTACATCGAGGGTATTGATGCTTGGCTTACCTACGTCATTGTCGGCGCGGTGATTGTATTGGCGGTATTGTCCAGTACACGCTTGTCGGTACTCAGGGTGTTGAGCTTAGGGTCGAGCAGTCTATTTTGTCTGCTGATACTGGTTGCGTGGCTCGCGTCAGATTTGGGCGTCGCCGGCTTGCTGGATCAGCTGGCAGGATTGACGGCCTACGCCGCAAACATCGATCGCTTTATTTTACCCATCAACGAGTACCACGGCTTCTATTTGAGTTGGTGGTTTGCCTGGTCGATCATGATTGGTCAGTTTGTCGCACGCTTCGTCAATGGCATGGAGACGTGGAAACTGCTAATCGCTATTCTTGTTGTGCCCTCGATGCCTATCGCGCTCTGGTTCGCCGTTCTCTACAGCTACTTTGCTGCAGGGCAGGCAATCGCCCCGTGGATCACGTTTGCGATGGTCGGTGTCGGCATGTTGTTTGTCATTAATAGCCTCGATTCGCTGACGAGGCTGTACTCCCAGAACCTTGGATTAACTGTGGCGCGACTGGGTCTCTATAGGTATGTCGGCATGCATGTCGTCATCCTTGCGGGATTGGTCATCCTGTATCAATTTACACCCTTCAAGATCGAGTGGATCGGCATGATCGTCATCGGACTGTATGCCGCGGTGTACATCGCAATGGTCCAGCGGCGAACCGAGGTGCTCAGTCGCTAAGCTGTGGCTAGTGCAAGCGAGCACCCTGTTGTTTGAGTTCCGCTTGCAGCATCGACATAGACAGGTGGTCGAGGGGCTTATCGTGCTTTATCGAAAGTGCGGCGGCGGTGCCAGCAGCCTGTCCCGTAACCGCGCAGCACATCATGTTTCGTGTGGCAGCGTGGCTCACGCGATCGCCTCCGGTAATTCGCCCCGCGCATATGAGATTGTCTACGCCTTTGGGTAGCAATGTGCGGTAGGGCAGGTGGAAGTAACGCCCAGTGGTTGGGAGGATCAAAATGCCGTAGCCATCGATGAACTCTGGGAAAATGCCCACGGAGTCGTCGAAGCGACCTTGTTCGCGCACGTCGTGCTCGGTCATATTGTAAAAGGCATCGATTTTCCGCGTATCCCGAATGCCCAGCGTCATCCCAAAGTTGCGTAATTTCGCATTCTCGCAGCCGGGCTGAAACGATTGAAGCGCCCTTACCGCCATCATCGCTTGCGCGCGACCTTCCATTTCACCGCGCGTGAGGTCGTTGGGGTCAGTGCCGTCATAGCCTAGGAGGTGAACCAAATTCATATAGGTCAGATCGCCGGTGTCGTAGAGCGCGCCCCATGTGCCCGAGATCGTATCCAGATTTTCAGGGATAAGGCCTTGGGCACGAGCGCGTTCAAATGGCTTGCGCAGGAAGGGCGAGAACATCTCGTCCTCTTTACCTGTTGTCTCGATAGTCCACTGCCCATATGCCCAGTCGGCATAGGTATGCGGCGCCGCTTTGACGTGTTCGATAAAGCGTGTTTTGTCGACGCCCGAGAGTGAGAACATTACCGACGCACCAATCATGTCCTCTTTCGCCTGTTTAATGGTCGGTGCACCTGCTCGGAATGCGACGTCCGCATCACCGGTCGCGTCGATGACGCGTGCCGCCAAAATTGCTTCGCGGCCCGCCTTGCTCTCGACAATGACGCCGATGATTCGACTGCCTTCCATAATGGGCGCAACAAACAGGCGATGCAGCATAGGCGTAACACCAGCCTCAAGAACGAGACTGTCTGCAACGGCCTTGAAGGCCTCACCATCAATGGCATGGCTATTGGATTGTGGTTCGGCTACCGACGCGCCTGCCTGCTTGGCGCGTTCCTCAAACTCGATTCCAATACCTTCGCTGTCGACTGTGTTGTCATGTCGATACCAAGCAAAGCC
>CAJYAI010000040.1 GCA_913064725.1 uncultured Alteromonadaceae bacterium
GGAAACAATGTCTCGCATGCGAAGAATCGCACTCGCAGACGCTTCCTGCCGAACCTACACAATCACCGTTTTTGGGTTGAGTCTGAAAAGCGTTTTGTATCGCTGCGGGTTTCTCCAAAGGGCATGAGAATTATTGATAAGCGCGGAATAGAAACCGTATTAGCTGAGCTGCGCGCTAGCGGCGAAAAGGTCTGAGGAGCAGTAATCAATGCGTGAAAAAATACGAATGAATTCAACAGCGGGCACCGGCCACTTTTACACCACTGACAAAAACAAGCGGACTACGCCCGATAAGCTGGAAATGAAGAAGTATGATCCTGTTGCGCGGCAACACGTGATCTACAAGGAAGGTAAGATCAAGTAAGACACAGCGAATACCAGCCCCGGACATGCCGGGGTTTTTTTTGCCTGAAAGATAGTGAGGCACTTCGATGCCAGAGTTGCCAGAAGTTGAGACTACCCGCCGAGGCATAGCGCCTCACATAGTGGGTCAGAAGATAATTGACGTTACTGTGAGAGATCGTCGCTTACGGTGGCCGATTCCAAGTGCTTTCGAGCAAGATATTGTCGGTGGCACTGTTGCAACGACCCGACGGCGCGCTAAATATTTACTGATAGATTTAGACAGGGGTACTTTACTGGTCCACCTTGGTATGTCGGGATCTTTGCGTATTACGTCGGCAGCGGAAGCCGCGCGCAAGCATGATCATGTCGACATTACCCTAGAGAATGGCGTGATCCTGCGTTATCACGACCCAAGACGATTCGGCAGTATGCACTGGCTCACGGAAGCGTCTCACATACTGCTGGACCAACTAGGACCTGAGCCGTTGTCAGACGAGTTTAGTGGCCATTACTTATTTCGTCAGTCACGACGCCGCACAGGTGCGGTTAAGCTGTTCATCATGGATGCCAAAGTGGTTGTAGGAGTGGGTAATATTTACGCGAACGAAGCGCTATTCATGGCAGGCATCCGTCCAGACCGGCCCGCTAACAAAATCAGCAAAGCTCGTTATCAAAAACTGGCTCATGTAATAAAAGAGGTGCTATCGACGGCTATTGAGGTGGGTGGTACAACGCTGCGAGATTTTGTTGGCGGAGACGGTAAAGCGGGGTATTTTGCTCAGAGCCTTCAAGTTTATGGTCGCGGCGGTGAGCTCTGTAGGTGCTGCCAGTCAAAGCGACTGGCAGAAATACGCCAAGCTAATCGCACGACGGTTTTTTGTCTGAAGTGCCAGCGTTAGGTGTCGAATTTCAAACGCAGTGCGGTCAGCACGGGCATCGTCACGAAGTCACTGACATCGCCCTTCATTGAGGAAATTTCACGCACCAGTGACGACGAAATATATGACAGTTCGTTTGCTGGCGTCAGGAAAACACTTTCAAAATCGGGGTTCATCGCTCGGTTCATATTAGCCAGTTGATATTCGTATTGGAAATCATCGACTGTGCGGATACCCCGCAAGACTAACGTGGAGTTCTGTGCCTCAACAAATCGGATTGACAGTCCGCTAAAGCCCTTTACCTCGACATTATCGAGATGGGATAGCGATTGCTTAGCGAGATTGATCCGCTCTTCGGTCGTAAACAGAGGTTGCTTTTTCAGGCTTTCCGCCACCGCGACAACGACTCGATCGAAGAGTCCTGATGCGCGCTCTACTAAATCAACATGACCTTTATGGATGGGGTCAAACGTGCCCGGATAAACGACGGTTTTCTCTCGCATAACAACGGCTCCTACATGGACGTTTCAGACTACACAACCCGCTTGCCAAGGACAAACAAAGCTAACAAGGCGATACTAGGCGGGATGTGACGTCGCTCGCAGACTTTTCTTTGCGTATCGACAATGGAAAGTTCTCAACCGATACGTTCTTTGGGGTTTCCAGATAAATCAGGGTATTTGGATGCAGGCTATCGCTGTCCAGTAGCCATTGGAGGGTCAGGTTCAGTAAATCTGTATGGAACGGGGGGTCGAGGAACACGATATCGAAAACCGTGCTGTGCTTTAGGGGTGCGCGCGCGTCAGTGTGCAAAATGGTGGTGCGATCTTGGCAATCCAGAGTTTGCGCGTTTTTCTCGAGTGTGCTGCAGACGTCTTTGTTGGCATCGACAAAACAACAACTTTGCGCGCCTCGTGACAGAGCCTCGAAACCCAGCGCTCCGGAACCTGCGAATAAATCAAGGCAACGAGCGCCCCTGATCTCTGGTGACAACCAATTGAAAAGTGTTTCCCGAACTCGGTCGGGAGTGGGCCGCAGCCCGTCTATGCTTGGGAACCACAATTTCCGTCCGCGCCAGACACCACTAATAATTCTGACTTGATTGCGTTGACTTGCGCGGCCACTTTTACCCATGAATCAGTTACCCGATGATAGACTCTCGTAGCATAACGCTCATTGCCGTCGCGTGTTTATTCAGAGGCTCAAAATTAGTATGAAGTGGTTTGGACGTAAGCAAAAAGGCGGAGAAGAGGTCGAGGCAATTGCTGAGACCAGCGCGCACGAACAACAGAGGAGTGGCGACGAGGCAGCCATGTCATCGTGGTTTTCTCGATTGACGTCAGGCTTGGGCAAAACCAGTAACGCACTCGTTTCTGGTATTGAGGGTGCCCTAGGCATACGCCCTACCATTGACGATGCAGTGATTGAGGCGATTGAGACGGAGCTGCTCATGGCCGACGTAGGGGTCGCGACGACTCAAAAGATAGTTGATCAGCTGATACAAGTGCATCCGCGAAACACCGACGTGGATGTCGACGCTGTCATGACCACGCTTAAGGATCTACTCGTCTCGACGCTATCAGACTTCGGAGCAGCACCTGACTATCAGCCTGATGGGCCCGTCGTTATTTTAGTGGTTGGCGTCAATGGTGTTGGTAAAACAACCACAATCGGAAAGCTGGCACATCGTTATTTATCGGAGGGTAAGTCCGT
The DNA here is from genome assembly GCA_913064725.1 of uncultured Alteromonadaceae bacterium. Classification (GTDB taxonomy): domain Bacteria; phylum Pseudomonadota; class Gammaproteobacteria; order Pseudomonadales; family Halieaceae; genus Luminiphilus. Next base: position 2,937 of record CAJYAI010000040.1, read on the forward strand.
CATGCTGGCTGCCGGCGATACGTTTCGAGCAGCGGCTGTAGAGCAGTTGCAAACGTGGGGTGAACGAAACAATGTGCCGGTGATTGCGCAGCATACGGGGGCTGACAGTGCGTCTGTACTTTTTGACGCCATTTCGGCGGCAAAAGCGCGACATGTCGATGTGCTTCTGGCGGACACTGCGGGCCGTCTCAATAATAAGGCGCACCTGATGGACGAGCTGGAAAAAATTGTGCGCGTTGTGAAAAAAGCTGACGCTACCGCGCCACACGAGACATTGCTTGTGCTCGATGCCGGCACGGGTCAAAACGCGATTGCGCAAGCAAAGGAATTTGACGCGGCGGTTGGCATAACAGGCATTGCGCTGACAAAATTAGACGGTACTGCAAAGGGAGGTGTGGTGTTTGCTATTGGCGAGCAAATAAAGCGACCTATCCGCTACATAGGGATTGGTGAGGGTGTTGAAGATCTTCGTCCCTTTAATGCGCGCGAGTTTGTCAACGCGCTATTTTCGGCGGCTGAGTAGTTTTTATGGATGTCGTTTTTAATCGCGTTGGAAAACGGTACGGTCAACGCGATGCGTTGATGGATCTCACCTTTGAAATGCCAAGTGGGGAGATGGCCTTTCTAACCGGCCACTCGGGCGCAGGTAAAAGCACGTTACTGCGGTTGTTGTTGCTATTAGAGCGTGTTTCGTCGGGTCAGATTATTGTCGGTGGCCAATCGCTGGCCAAGATTAAGGCCTCGGGTATTCCGAAGTATCGACGTGATTTTGGTATTGTCTTTCAAGACCACCAGCTGCTATCAGATCGGTCGGTGTATCATAACGTCGCTCTGCCTTTAGAGATTGCGGGATTTACCAAACGCGATGTCGATAGGCGAGTCCGAGCTGCGCTGGATAAGGTGGGTCTGTTAGATCGTGAACGAGCGGAGCCTGACACGTTGTCGGGCGGAGAGCAGCAACGAGTTGGTATCGCACGAGCCGTGGTGGCTCGCCCCAAGATTTTGATTGCTGACGAACCAACAGGCAACTTAGACCCGCACCTATCAGCCGAAATAATGGGATTGTTTGCCGCCTTCAATAGTGTCGGTGTGACTGTAATTGTGGCGAGCCACGACTTGGCGCTGATCTCTCGAATGCCCCACCGAATACTGACATTAGACCAGGGTAGTTTGCTCACCGTTGGATCTGAGCGAGGACTTAACTGATGGCCACTGTCCCGAGTGGATCTAGTGTTGGCGCGGGACCCCGTTCAGTTATCGCTACCTGGCTTTACCATCATCGCCAAGCGGCACTGACTAGCTGTGAGAAACTTTTCGCTGAGTCTGTGGCTAGTTTTTTAACCATTATGGTCATCGGTATTGCGTTGGCACTGCCAAACCTCGGTTTCTCCCTTGCTACGACACTGCAGGATCAGATCGCCAAACTAAACGCCCCGCCTCAGCTTTCTATTCTGATGGAGCCACAGATAACATTTAATGAGACCGCGCAACTTCGAGAGCGATTAATGCGTAGGCCCGGTATCGCGCAAGTCGAGCTGATTGATCGCGATGATGCCCTGGCTGATTTTACAGCGAGTGCGGGATTGGAGGCTCTTCTGGAAAGACTGGGCACTAATCCTTTACCTCACTCGTTGTGGGTATACCCTAAAGCAAACGTGCGAGACGCGGGGCTTGATCAGTTGCGGATTGATCTGAGTGCACTGCCGGGCGTTTCAAACGTCATTCTTGATAGTCGCTGGTTAACCCGATTGAACTCTTTTTCTGAGCTAATGAAAACGACGGCGGTAGTGCTATTTTTTGTCATGGCTGCTGGCGTAGTGCTCACGCTTGGAAATACCCTGCGTTTGGCAATTGAAGCCCGACGCGAGGAGATCATAGTGATTAAATTAATTGGCGGGGGAGATGCGTTCGCACGTCGACCTTTCCTGTATACCGGTCTTTTAACCGGTTGTTTGGGTGGCTTGATGGCGGGTCTTCTCAGTTTTGCCGCGGCGATGGTTTTAAAGTCACCCATCAATCGATTGCTTGAGCTGTATGATCAGCCTGAAGTCATGCTGTCACTGGCCATATCAGATCTTTTAGTGCTTATTGGAATCGGTTCTACGCTCGGTTTGATGAGCGCTTGGTACTCAGTGCAGCTGCACCTTGCGCGGATTAAGCCTCGATAGGACTCTGGGAACTTTCTGACCAGTTAGCACTCTCAATCCAAGAGTGCTAAAATCGACCAACGAAATTGGAGTGTTGAGTATGACTGAGGCAAAAAATTCAGTTGCATTGACACCAAACGCGCTGCTGAGCATGGCGCCTGGTGCAAATTTAGCAGCCTACGTTCAAACGGTTAGCGCAATATCGATACTGTCGGTGGAGCGTGAGCGTGAATTAGCTGAAAAGCTTTTTTATGATAACTGTGTTGACTCTGCGCGTGAGTTAGTACTTGCTCACCTGCGGTTTGTGGTTCATGTGGCCCGAAGTTACTCGGGTTATGGACTGCAAGAGGCAGACTTAATTCAAGAAGGCAATGTGGGTTTGATGAAGGCCGTTAAGCGCTTCGATCCTACCAAGGGTGTTCGACTAGTATCCTTTGCTGTGCATTGGATAAAGGCTGAGATGCATGAGTTTATTCTCAAGAATTGGCGTATCGTCAAGGTCGCTACGACCAAAGCCCAGCGTAAATTATTCTTTAATTTGCGCAGACATAAGTCGGGTACGCATTGGCTGACAAACGAGGAGACACTGGCGATAGCCACAGATTTGGGTGTTGATCCGGTAGAGGTTACACGGATGGAGAGCCGTCTTTCTAGTCGCGATGTCGCCTTTGATTTACCCGCCGATGCCGATGAAGATTCGGCGTGGCAAGCTCCTCAGCAGTATCTAGAAGATGTATCGACAGATCCCGCGTCAGTCATTGAGACACGCGATCACATGGCGAGTGAAGAGGGTCAGTTGGCTCGAGCGATGGCATCACTCGATGCGCGCAGCAAAGATATTGTGGCCCGGCGCTGGTTAAGCGAGCCGAAAACAACACTGCACGAGCTAGCCGATGAGTACGGCGTTTCCGCTGAGCGTATTCGCCAGCTGGAAAACAATGCAATGAAGAAACTGCGCATGGAGATGGTGGCCTAGGCGCAAAAGGCTATGCGATTTTCGTACGTCGCCATAGCTTGTCTACTGGGTCTTATTGCCGTCGCCCTCGGCGCTTTCGGTGCCCATGCCATTGGCAATGTAGTTAGCGAGGCGCGCTTGGCCACATGGACGACCGCCGTTCAGTATCATTTTTTTCATGTGCTTGCGGTGCTGGTGTTATCTGCCGTTTTCAGAGACAACGCTGATCGCTGGGTAAATCGAGCCCAGGCAAGCTTTCTGGTCGGAGTCGGTATTTTTTCTGGCAGTCTCTATGTACTGGTATTAACCGATACACCCGCGCTTGGGGCAATCACACCCGTGGGCGGGTTGTTGCTGATGCTGGGCTGGCTCTTTGCCTTCGTTGCTGCGGTAAAGGCTCATAGATCGATCGATGCAAAAGTCTGAATTCTCCCGCCGCATAAAGAGTTTTGTTATTCGGTCCGGCCGCATGACGGAAAACCAGCAAAAGGGTTGGACTGACGGCTTTTTAAAGCATGGTTTTTCGCTTGCAGACAGTCAGTTTAACTGGGATGACAGCTATATTGTGAGGGGCCCACGGGTTCTCGAGATAGGCTTCGGTATGGGCGACAGCCTACTTACCATGGCTGAACAAAACCCGGATCAGCGCTTTCTCGGTGTTGAGGTACACGCCCCCGGTGTGGGTAAATTGTTATCTGAGGTGGAGAGGCGCGGTATTGCCAATGTGAAGGTTTTTGCCGAGGACGCGGTGCGTGTGCTGGAGGAGGTTATTCCAGTTGAATCTATAGACTTGCTGCACATATTCTTCCCCGACCCTTGGCACAAAAAACGGCATCAAAAGCGCCGCATTGTCCAGCGAGATTTCGTTGATCTAGCGGTAAAAAAAATGGCTCCGGGTGCCACATTGCACTTGGCCACTGACTGGGAGCCCTATGCTCAGCATATGATGGAGGTGTTGACTAAGACTGTGGGTCTCGAAAATACGGCTGGCTCGCGACAGTTTGCTCCACGTCCTGCGTCACGTCCCGAAACTAAATTTGAGCGCCGAGGCCATCGTTTGGGGCACGGGGTTTGGGATCTTATTTTTATAAAGTCTTAAACGAATGCCTCGATGACATCATCTAAAAACCGATAGCCTGTCTGCGTAGTTGCAAGACGATCTCTCCTTGAAATCATAAGCCCTTTTCGCTGCAACGCCTCCCATTGGGACGCAATGGTTAGGAGTGGTAATCCCGTCATGGCTTCATAAAGCGGTGTTTCAACACCGTTTTTAAGGCGCAGTGCGTTCATCATGAACTCACTGGGTATGTCTGCATCAGGCACGCGATGAAAGATCGGTGGTATGGCGTTCTCGACCGGCGCTGCAAATTGCTCCAGATAGTGCTGCGGCATGCGTGTGCGCTTGAAGCGGTGCGCTCCGGAGCTGTTAGTGACTTTGCCGTGCGCACCTGCGCCAATCGCGAGGTAATCACCAAATCGCCAATAATTCAGGTTGTGTACGGACGCCTCGCCATCTGAGCTCCAAGCTGAGATCTCATATTGTTTTAGGCCGTGCTTATTTAAAAGATGCTCAGCTTGCCGTTGCATCTGATCGATCACGTCGCTTGCGGGCAGGCTGGGTGGCGCCGACCAAAAGGCCGTATTTCGCTCAATCGTTAACTGATACCAAGAGAGATGGTCGATACCCAGATCTAGGGCGAGCGTGAGGTCAGCGAGTGCTTGTTGCACACGTTGCTCGGGAAGGCCAAATATCAAATCAACATTAAGTCGTTTGAAGCCGGCGCGCTGCGCCATAGCGATCGCGCCCCTCGCCTCCTGTCCCGAATGCACCCGTCCTAGCCTGCTCAGCTGCTTGTCGTTGAAGCTTTGCACGCCGATGCTGAGTCGATTAACGCCTGACTGCCGATACGCCTGATACTTATTTGCTTCAGCGCTTCCGGGATTACTTTCAAGTGTAATTTCACAGGAATCGGATAGCGATAGTCGTTTGCTGATACCTTGCAAAATGCGGTCTATCGCGCGCGCTGAAAACAAACTAGGCGTGCCACCGCCAAAAAAAATTGAGTTAACGTGTCGATTATCGACCCAAGCTAGCTGCTGATCTAAGTCGTTAAATAATGCCGTTACGTAGGGCTCCTCGACGGCGATATCAAATTGCTCGTGAGAGTTGAAATCACAGTAAGGGCACTTCCGTTCACACCAAGGGATATGAATGTATAGCGCCAGGGGTGGCGGCACAGTCATAGATACCCTTGCAGTTGTGGTTCAAGCGCCTTCAGCGCTTTACTGCGATGGCTGATAGTTTGTTTTTCACGAGGATCCAGCTCAGCTACTGAGACGCTCATATGCTCCGGCACGAACAGGGGATCATAGCCAAACCCGCCATCACCTCGCGGCTCTAACGCGATGCGTCCACGCCATCGCCCCTCAGCAATGATCGGCAGCGGATCTTTCTTAGTGGCGACGACAGCAATGACAGCCACGTAAAAGGCGCTGCGGTCTTCGCCTGTGAGACCCTGCATAGCGGCCAACAGCTTATTGTTATTTTCAATATCTCCCATGCCTGAATAGCGAGCAGAATAAATACCGGGCTCGCCGCCCAAGGCAGGTACAACCAATCCTGAATCATCGGCTATGGCCGGTAGATTCGTCTCGGTCGCCGCATGTCTTGCCTTAATGAGGGCATTTTCTATGAACGACAGGCCCGTTTCCTCTGCGTCTACCACGCCGAAATCTCGCTGGGCAACGACATCCAGCCCCATGGAGTCGAATAGCACGGAAAACTCGCGGAGTTTTCCAGCGTTATTACTCGCTAAAACAAAGGGCACGTTTGCCTACTCCTGGCGCCACAGTTGTGTTTTAAATTTGTAAGAATAGGTTTTTTCAGAGCCGTCGGGAGTGAAATCAAATTCGAAAAAACGGTATTCCCTATCGAGAAATTCGAAAGGGACAAGGTAATAGGTAGCCCGCCCCTCTCTGACTTCTCTTACCTTCATGTTGCCACCGGTTATCAAATCCCAGGTTCGACCCGAAATTGCCATAGGCCGTCCTTCAATATCACCGGCGTCTGCGTCGCGCACTGACAGCGTCAACATGGCCTTGTCCTTACCTCTTGGAATATCAAACTCGGCGGCGATATCCGCGGTCAGGAAGGTCGTGTAGACGATGCTGTAATGCAGTTCGAACTCATCGAAGCGCGCTGACTGTTGACCGTGAGCAAATGATGCACTGAGTAACAAACACAAAAAATAGAGATATTTCATCGACGGGTAATCCTATAGCTTGCAGACTTTGCAAAGACATTCGGCCAGAGTGCTGCAAGCAGGCCGATGCCTCCGGCCATTTTCTTCTCAGCGATGGCAATGTTGAGGTCTTTGCAGAGCGATTCAAAGTCAGCCACCGTGCAGAAATGGATGTTGGGCGTATCGAACCAGCTGTAGGGAAGCGCCTTTGTCTTCGGCATCCGCCCGCTGAACAGGAGCGATAGGCGCGAGCGCCAATGTCCAAAGTTTGGAAATGTGATGATGGCCTCTTTACCAATCCGGACAATCCGCTCAAGCACTGCGTGAGGACGCTCCAGAACCTGCAGTGAGTAGGCGAATATCACCACGTCAAAATGCGTGTCCTCGAAATTTGCAAGTCCATCTTCGATATCTTGCTGAATTACGCAAAGGCCCTTTTGGACAGCCGCGACAATATTGGCCGGATCGATATCGACGCCCAGTCCATTAACGTGTTTTTCTTGACTCAGTCGTGCCAACAGATCGCCATTACCACAGCCCAAATCAAGCACTTTGCTACCAGCGGGCACCCATGTCACGATGGCCTCAATGTCGCCACGTTGAATCATGTGGCGACTCGCTGCATCCAAGCATCGAACAGGGCTATGTATTCGGGCTCGTTCAGCAAAAAGGCATCATGCCCGGCATCGGATTCGATATCAGAATAGGTGACGCGCTTTTCGGCTGCCAGCAGAGCATTTACCAGTTCTTGAGAGCGGGTTGGCGCGAAGCGCCAATCGGAGCTAAAAGAGATCACCAAGAAGTCGGCACAAGCATTTCTCATAGCCGCAGACATATCACCGTTGGTGTGAGCCGACGCATCATATCGGTCTAAAGCTCGGGTCATTAGTAGGTAAGTGTTGGCATCAAAACGACTTACAAACTGACTTCCTTGATAGCGAAGATAACTTTCCACTTGAAATACTGGCGCCTCCTCGTCACTTGGGTCGAGGCTCCCCTGCCGGAGTTCACGACCAAACCTATCCGACATTTTATCAGCTGACATATAGGTGAGATGTCCCACCATCCGTGCAAGTGCCATACCCTTGTCTGGCGATGTCTGAGCTTTTAAATAGTCGCCGCCGAGCCAGTCGGGGTCGGACATGATCGCTTGTCGAGCAATTTCATTGAAAGCGATATTTTGCGCCGTAAGATCAGGTGCTGCCGCAATGACAACGCAGTGCGACACCCAGCTAGGGTATCGTATAGACCAGTCTAGGGCTTGCATACCGCCTAGGCTGCCGCCGACAACTGCGGCCCAATGTCGAATCTGGAGATGCTCCCCAAGCCGCTTTTGTGTCTCCACCCAATCACCGACTGCAACCTGAGGGAAGAGCGAACCCCAGGGCTCACCAGTTGTTGCGCAGATGCTAGAGGGACCTGTTGAACCATCGCAGCCGCCGATATTGTTCGCGCAGACCACGAAGAAGCGATTGGTATCAATGGGCTTTCCGGGTCCAATGAGCGCATCCCACCATCCGGGCTTCGCATCGTCTTCGCAATAGATGCCAGCAGCGTGGTGGTTGCCCGATAACGCATGGCAAATCAACACAGCGTTGCTACCATCGGCTCTGAGAACACCATAGGTCTCATAAACCAGTTCGAAACCATCCAGAACTTCACCTGATTCCAAATAAAGTGCTTCGGTAAAGTGCGCTCGTTGGGGCGTAACAATACCGACGCTGGATTCCGATAAAATGCGGGTCATCGTGATCAAATTCCGATGACAAATTGCGGCAAACTGGCAGCCGCGGCCATATGACCGAGCGACACTCGAACCACGTTAAGGGCGATGAACAAAATGATAGGTGAAAAATCCAAGCCACCCATGGAGGGTAGCAGTTGTCTCAGCGGCGCCATGACAGGCTCGGTTAACTGCCAGACAAATTCAACCGCTGGGTGGGCGCTCTGTGGCGCGAGGAAACTCACCACAATAGTGGCGATGACACTATAAAACACAATATTGATAATTAGGCTTGCACCCCCTATCAGACTCCAGATGGCGGCTTGTATGAAGCTAAATGCGTCCAACCGACCGATCAGACTGAACATCAGTGCAATGAACAACATCTGGCACAAAACCAGTGCGAGAAGCGAGCCAGGGTTCACGCGTTTACCGCCGGGCAGTAATCGACCCAGCGGCAATACCACCGGATCGGTAATTCGGCGAAGTGCCATCGAAATAGGGTTGTAGCTGCTGACACCGCACAATTGAGCAAGAAATCGTGTTGCGATTAGCACCAGAGCAAGGGTGAAGAGTGGTTGTATGATGGTGACCCCAATGTCAGATAGTGCATTGTTCATCCGCCAAACTCCTCGCTCAATTCGATCGATCGCCGTGCCGCCGCCTTAGCTGCGGAGGCAATAATTCCGCGTAAATTAGATTCCTCAAGAGAATGGATTGCTCGCTCTGTTGTTCCGCCTGGGCTGGTCACATTTTTTCTGAGTGTCGCTGTATCCTCGTTACTCAGGCTGGCAAGCGTCGAAGCGCCTAGACTCGTTTGCACAGCCAGTAGGTGTGCCATCTCCGCGGACAGGCCCATCTCGACCGCGACATCGGTCAAACTTTCCATAAATAGGAAGAAATATGCCGGCCCACTGCCCGAAATCGCAGTGATGACATCGAGGTCTGACTCTTTGTTGACCCAGACACAACGGCCTACGGTGGACATAAGTTGCTCTGCTAGTTCACGGCCAATGTGTGATGACGATTCGCTCTCCAAGAACAGACCGGTCATTCCCTCACCAACCAATGCGGGCGTGTTGGGCATACAACGTACAACGGTGGAGGCGTTATTGAGGCCTAGCATGCTCCTAAGCGATGCAGCGTTGATGCCTGCAATGATCGATAGCACGACCGATCCAGCCTGTATTTTTCCAGAAAACGAAGCGAGGGCTGAAGCGGCAATTTGTGGCTTTATGGCGAGCACCACGAGATCAGACTGTAATGCCTCTTCCGGTGCTTGACCGAAAACCTCCGTCAGACCGGCGCTCTCAGCGTGTTCCTGCGCCGACTTCGATGGATCAATCACGGTTATATTTTCGGGCGGGAACCCGGTATCGAGGAGCCCACCGTAGATGGCCACTGCCATATTTCCGCCGCCGATGAAGGTAATCGTAGGTTCAGTCACGCTGTGTATTCCTTAGGTTCGGTCTCAAGTATAACGCGCGCCGAAAATATCTGTGCCGATTCGCACCATTGTCGATCCTTCCGCAATCGCTGCCTCCATATCGCCAGACATCCCCATAGATAGTTCATCAACGTGATTTGGCAGTCCATCAGTGTTGAGCAAGCTGGCTATGAGCTTAAACTGCTCTCGCTGCAGATGTGGATCTGCGCAAGGTGGCGGAATGGCCATAATGCCGCGCAGCGACAATCTTTCAAGTTGCTGAATGGCTGACGCAAGCTCGACTAGCTCCGAGGTCGTTGTTAGACCTGACTTGGTTTCTTCGTAGGGTATATTGACTTGCAGGCAAACATTAAGCGGTGCTTTATCAACAGGGCGCTGAGCATTGAGTCGGGACGCTGTCTTTAAGCGATCAATTGAGTGAATCCAGTCAAAATTCTCGGCGATGTGACGCGTCTTATTGGATTGCACAGGCCCCAAAAAGTGCCAGGTGATATCAAGATCGCTGCACAAACGTCGTTTCTCTACGCCTTCAGCGACATAATTTTCGCCAAAATCAGTGATCCCAGCCGCAAATGCATACCGAATCGCCTCGAATGGCTTTGTTTTACTGACCGCAATGAGTCTAATGTCAGATGCGGGCCGATTAGCCCGTTTTGCGGCGTTGCTTAGGCGTTCTCTGACCTGTGATATGTTGCTATGTAATTCAGGTTGGTCCATCGTCATCATTCACTCGTGCGTCGCTCTTGCAGAAAACACGTTGTTAAATATGCTGTTATCGACTGCACAGTTTCAGGAGCGTTTTGCAAGGGCACCTTACAGGGACATCATTGAATATGGATATCACTGAGTTATTGGCATTTACAGCAGAGCAAAACGCCTCTGATCTCCATTTGTCGGCTGGCCTGCCTCCTATGATACGCGTAGATGGAGACGTGAGGCGTATTAATGTTCCTCCGATGGATCACGCCCAGGTTCAAGGATTAATCTACGACATCATGAATGACAAACAGCGTCGTGATTATGAGGATCTTTTAGAGACAGATTTTTCGTTTGAAGTACCAGGGATTGCGCGATTCAGGGTAAATGCCTTTACTCAGAATCGGGGCGCTGGAGCAGTCTTTCGCACGATCCCCTCTAAAATCCAGACGTTAGAGGCACTTGGCATGCCGGACGTACTAAAGGACTTTGCCATGATGCCTCGCGGACTTGTCCTGGTTACGGGACCAACCGGATCAGGGAAGTCGACAACCTTGGCTGCCATGGTGGATTACATTAATGAGAAGCGATTCGACCATATTCTCACCATTGAAGATCCGATTGAATTTTTACACGACAGTAAAAAGTGTCTCATTAATCAGCGCGAAGTACATCGTGACACCCGCAGCTTCTCGACTGCCTTGCGATCTGCGCTTCGTGAGGATCCAGACATCATAATGGTCGGTGAAATGCGAGACTTAGAAACCATTCGACTGGCACTGACTGCTGCAGAAACCGGTCACTTGGTGTTTGGAACCGTCCATACAACATCGGCCGCAAAGACAGTTGATCGTATCATTGACGTGTTCCCAGCAGAGGAGAAAGCAATGGTTCGTTCGATGCTGTCGGAGTCGCTAATGGGTGTCGTTTCACAGATGCTGTTGAAGCGTAACGGCGGTGGACGCGCAGCAGCCCTGGAGATTCTGCGCGGTACTGCCGCGATAAGAAATTTGATTCGTGAGGACAAGATAGCGCAAATGTACTCCGCTATTCAGACAGGGCAATCGGTGGGAATGCAAACCATGGATCAAAGTTTGCAGGGTTTGGTCGATAAACATGTCATTGATGTCGCCACCGCTCGCACTAAAGCTCGACAACCTGAGAGTATTGTATGAGTAAGGCCCCTGAGCTGACTGAATTTCTTCGGGTAGTGGTTGATTGCAAGGCCTCCGATGGGTTTGCCACAGTCGAGTCAGTCCCGACTTACAAAGTTGATGGTGAGCTAATCAGTGTGGGCGACACGCCGTTTGATAGTGACGGTGTGCTTGCCCTGATAAGAGCCAGTATGTCACCGGAACAGTTTAGTCAGTACTTGGAAAGTAAGGATGCGAATTACGCTATCGAGCATCCCGAGCTTGGACGTTTTAGGGCGAGTGCTTATGTCCAGCGCGACCAGCCTGGCTTGGTTGTCCGCCGCATTCACCACGACATTCCCAATTTCGAGGTCTTAGGTCTACCACCCCAGCTCAAAGAGTTGAGTTTGTTAAAGCGAGGTCTGGTGATGATTGTCGGCGCTACGGGTGCCGGTAAATCGACAACACTGGCTTCGATGGTGGACTACAGAAATCGTAATCGGCGCGACCACATCATCACAGTTGAGGACCCTATCGAATTCGTTCATCAACATCGCCAGTCAATCGTCAGTCAGCGAGAAGTAGGTGTGGATACTGACTCTTTCGAGATCGCCTTAAAAAGTGCGCTCCGCCAAGCGCCCAATGTGATTATGATTGGTGAGGTGCGCGATGCTGAGACGATGCGTGTTGCCCTGTCTTACGCTGAAACGGGCCATCTGTGTTTGTGTACGCTTCATGCCGCTGGAACTAAGCAGGCCCTTGAGCGTATCCAGAGCTTCTTTCCCCAAGAGCAGGTCCGCCGGCTTTGGATGGATTTATCCATCAACCTTAGGGCTGTCGTTGCGCAACAATTGCTCCCAAGACGAGATGGCGATGGCCGCACGGTTGTCGTGGAACTCATGCTATCGACACTACTCATGCAGGAGCACATAAAAGAGGGTGATGTGGACAAGGTCAATCAACTTATAAGCCGCGCCTCTGAATACGGCATGCAAACCTTTGATCAGGCGTTAATCGCCGCCTTTAAACAAGGGCTAATAACAGCTGAGCAAGCGCTTAGGGCCGCTGATTCGGAAAATGATGTCAGATTGGCAATCAAGTTAGATTCGACCCGATCGGGGCGGGATAGCAAGCGTGATCTTAATGTTGAAGCGCCAGACGGACGTTACGTCGATAAATGGTGGCAAGATGTCTAAGCCTCCAACTGTAAGTAGCTTTCAAGAATGATCGCGGCGGCGAGGTCGTCGATCGGCTGTTTCGCGTAGTCTCCCTTATGACCCGCGTCCCTCGCCCTTGACTTGGCTTCTTTAGAGCTGAAGCGCTCATCGCAGAGTTTGACCTCTAACGATAAGCGCCCATGTAGTTGTCGAGCGAAACGTGCCGCTTTTTCCGACAGCTCAGTTGCCTCGCCTGACTCCCCCAAGGGGTTGCCGACGACCAATGCGCTTGGATTCCATTCATCGACGAGTGCTTGGACGGTCAGCCAGTCGGGTTTGCCATTGGAAGCTGGCAGTATCGCAATGGGCCTCGCCTGCCCTATCAATGTATTCCCTACCGCGACGCCAATATTGGATAGGCCGAAATCGAAACATAAAAACGTCCGTATCGGCGCCATTTAACTGTGCCCTGCTTGTGAAGCGAGTAAATGAATATCAATACCGAGCAACCTGCCAGCGCAGGCCAGCTTCTCCTGAGCGCTGACCTCAAAGAGAATCTGTTGGTCGGCGGGCGCCGTAAGCCAGCTATTCTCAGCGATTTCTTGCTCTAGCTGCCCCGCGGTCCAGCCTGCGTACCCAAGTGCGACAAGGTGCTGGTCGGGCCCTGATCCAGAGGCAATATCAACTAAGACGTCTTTTGATGTTGTTAACCAAACGGTCTCGTTCACTTTAAGTGTGGCGTCGTAGTGGGTGCCCGGCGAGTGAAGTACGAACCCTCGGTCGACCTTCACCGGACCACCTGCCATGACTGAGACCTCGTCGTGGCTTAGCATAGGCTGAATATTGAGGTGCTCGAAAATATCTGCCAGTTGAAGGTCTAGCGGTTTGTTGATGACAATACCCATCGCACCTGCCTCGCCATGCTCGCAGATATACGTCACTGTATGTTTGAAAAACCCAGATTCTAGCGCAGGCGTCGCAATTAAAAACTGCCCTCTTAAGGAGTCGGTGGTTCTCTGCACATCCATTTTATTTTGTTCGCCTAGGTTATGGTCGGAACTGCCATGTTCTTACGATCTCTAGTTTATCGACTTGCGCACGTAATTCGGGAGGAAATGACGGATAAGGCGCCGCATCTCTGACCGTTCTGATCGCAGCTTTGTCCAAATGGGGAAATCCTGACGACTCAAGCACCGTAACATCGAGCAGGATCCCAAACTGATCGACGATAACTAAGAGCCTCACATCACCGCGTGCGTTACCGATATCGCTGAGGGCGGCATTGCCTACCATCTCTACGCGATTGACCCACTGTCGCAAGTAGCTGGCATCCAGTGCTCGTCGCGCGGCAACGCTACCGAGTCTAGTATTCTGAGCCTGATTTTGTTGCACCTTATTTAAGTCGCTATGTAACTCCTGCACTTTTGCTGCCAGGTCGTTTGCGCCGACCGGCTCGATCGGCGCCTGGTTCATCAGGGCCAGTGTAGCCGATGCGCGCTGCTCTGCCAGCGACTCTGCCAATGCGCCCGGTAAGGCGAGCTGATTGTGTGAAGCAAGGTGCTGGGCATCGGTTGGTGCTTGGTCACTCCGAGTCAGGGTCACTGTCACGGCCAGTGAGGGTTGTGGTGTTGCAGAGCTAATTACGCCGGATGAAATGATGATAGCGAGTGCTGCGTGTAGCAGCAGAGATGATCCTGCTGCCACGGGCATGCTCCCCGCTAAATCATAGTCAGCCTGCACTGGCTGACGACACCTTGCGCTCAATACAAGCAATCAGTTTTTCTGCGATTTGGGTGTGTTCTGCACGATCAATCTCGCGCATGCAGGTGGGGCTGGTGACATTAATCTCTGTCAAGTAGTCGCCTATAATGTCCAACCCTACGAACAGTAGACCCTTCTCGCGCAAAGCGGGACCAACACGCTCTGCTATCCAATAATCCCGATCGGACAGGGGCTGCACTACGCCTGAGCCGCCTGCGGCGAGGTTACCTCTGTTCTCCCCCGCCATTGGTAGCCGCGCCAAACAAAATGGGACAGGCTCGCCGTCGATCATGAGCACACGCTTGTCACCGTCTTTGATAGCAGGCAGATATCGCTGAGCCATAATTGTTTCGCCGCCATTCTTGGTGAGCGTTTCAATAATGACGTTCAGATTCGGGTCTGCACCCTGGGCTCTAAAGATAGATTGCCCGCCCATGCCATCTAGCGGCTTGTAAATGACATCGCCGTGAGCCTGGTGGAAGGCCTTCAACGCCTCTGGATCCCTGGAAACTAGCAGGGGCGGGCAGCAGTCGGGAAATTGGGTCGCGAAGAGTTTTTCATTGCAGTCTCTGAGGCTGGCACAGCGATTAACTACCAGAGTACCTCGGCGTTCAGCGTCCTCTAGAAGTTGTGTTGTGTAGTAGAATTCCATATCGAAGGGCGGATCCTTTCGCATGAGGATGGCGTCCATAGTCGACAGCGATGCATCATATCGCTCGCCCAGGGAAAACCAGTTTTCATCGTTATCAAATACCGCCAGCGATCGCATCGAGGCCATTGTTTCGCCATCGCGTACGCTAAGGTCAGCTTGCTCGAAATAGATGAGTTGGTGACCAACAGCGGCTGCGGCTCGTAATAAGCCCAGGGTGGTGTCTTTTTTTGTATTGATTGAAGCAATCGGGTCCATTAAGACCCCAATTCGAAGTGCCATGTGCGTGTCACCTGTTTATGGATTGCGGTGCTAGATTGCGGTGGTCTAAGTCTCGGAGTCTGATGTGTGTAAAGCATGGGTTCAAGCGCTCATATCACCCCATCGTGCGCCTATGATACTCAAGGCTACTAAAGGAGCGGTTTCTGTCCGAAGAACGCGCGGTCCCAGGTGAAGACCATGAAATCCATGGTCCGACGCTAGACTTACCTCTGAAGGAGTCAGCCCACCCTCTGGTCCAATGAGCAGCGCGACATGCTTGGGCTCTATGTCGACAGGTTGACTCGTGATACTGGGGTCTAAGACGAATTTGCAGTCCGCCTCGATATTAGGCACCCACTCATCGAGGCTGATTGGTTCCTGTACCGACGGTATTATTGTTCGGCCGCTTTGTTCGCAGGCACTGATGATGCTGTTCTGCCAATGAATCTGTTTTTTTTGCCATCTTTCGATGGGGAGTCGAACATCGACACGCTGAGTCAGGATAGGTACGACTGAGGTAACGCCGAGTTCGGTGGCTTTTTTGATGGCCCACTCAAAGCGATCTCCTTTTGACACACCAAGCCCCAGTGTTGTCTGGACTAAGGGCTCCGTCTCAGGGTTTTCGCAAGACGTGATGAAAACGCTGACGGCGTTTTTTGAGGCTGACGCTACGGAGCCGAGATAGTCTTTGCCATCCCCGTTAAACACTCTGATGGGGGCGCCAACTTTGATGCGAAGTACACGTGCCAGATAGTGACTCGACCGCGCGTCCAGCTCACAGGGCGCATTAAGCGTTATTGGAAGTGAGGAGAAAACTCGGTAGCTGCGCATAGCGCTGCAGTTTAACAGCTACCGAGCCCAAGGTTTTAATATTTGTAGCTATCGTTCTTGAAGGGTCCGTCTACACCGACGCCAATATAGTCGCCTTGCTGTGTTGTAAGCTTGGTCATGACGCCGCCGAAGCCTTCAACCATTAGTGCAGCTACTTGCTCATCCAAATGCTTAGGTAGCACTTCAACTGAGATCGCGGCAGCCTTTTCATCGGCGGGAAGATCTGCAAAACGTTGCTCGTAAATATGTATCTGTGCCAATACCTGGTTAGCAAATGAACCGTCCATGATGCGAGACGGGTGGCCTGTGGCGTTGCCAAGATTGACCAAACGACCTTCGGATAAAAGCAACAAATGATCATTGCTGGCGCGGTCACGATAGATCTTGTGAACCTGTGGCTTAATCTCTTCCCACTCCCAGTTATCCCGCATGTAGGCCGTATCGATCTCATTATCGAAGTGCCCAATGTTACACACGACAGCGCTAGATTTGAGTGCCCGCAACATAGCCGCATTACACACGTCAACATTGCCTGTCGCCGAGCAGAGCAAATCGGTCTGACCGAGCAGCTGAGTATCAATACAGGCATCGGTCCCGTCGTTGACACCACCTATGTACGGTGAAACCACTTCGTAGCCATCCATGCAGGCTTGCATGGCGCAAATGGGATCACACTCGGTTACGCGCACAATCATCCCCTCTTGACGTAGTGATTGCGCCGAACCTTTACCGACGTCGCCGTATCCAAGCACTAAGGCACGCTTACCGGCTAGGAGGTGATCGAGTCCGCGTTTAATGGCGTCGTTCAGGCTGTGCCGACAACCGTACTTGTTGTCGTTCTTTGACTTAGTAACGGCGTCATTCACGTTAATTGCGGGGACTTTTAGTGAGCCTTCCTCCAGCATTTCATAGAGGCGGTGAACACCGGTTGTGGTCTCTTCCGTTATGCCGTGGATGCGCTCCAGCATTTCGGGATATTGCTCGTGCAACATGGCTGTCAGATCGCCGCCATCATCGAGAATCATGTTGGCTTCCCATGGCTTGCCATCTTTCAGGATGGTCTGCTCAATGCACCACTCGTACTCTGGTTCGGTCTCGCCTTTCCACGCAAAGACAGGGATGCCACATGCTGCGATTGCCGCAGCGGCATGATCTTGCGTGGAAAAGATGTTGCAGCTCGACCAGCGCACTTCGGCGCCCAAATCAACCAAAGTTTCGATCAAAACCGCGGTCTGAATGGTCATGTGAATACAGCCCAGAATCTTCGCACCCGCGAGTGGTTGCTCGCTACGCAGCCGCTCTCGTAATGACATGAGAGCCGGCATTTCTGTCTCGGCGATCGCGAGTTCGCGTCGGCCCCACTCTGCAAGCGTTATATCGGCTACTTTATAATCTGAAAATGTCGCTAAATCGATGGCGGTAGTCATGACAGCCTCCTGGTGTCTAAGTAACTTAAAGTCCCGCCGCAGCGCGCAGCGCGTCGGCTTTGTCGGTTCGTTCCCATGTGAAATCATCTCGCTCACGGCCAAAGTGGCCATAAGCGGCTGTAGGCTGGTAAATGGGCCGCTTGAGATCGAGCATATTAATAAGACCTTTCGGTCTGAGATCAAAGTGTGCCCTTACAAGGTCAATAATGCGTGCTTCTGGAATAGCGGCCGAGCCAAAGGTATCAATTGAAATCGATGTCGGTTCTGCGACGCCGATGGCGTACGAAACTTGAATTTCACATCGCTCAGCGAGACCTGCAGCAACAATGTTCTTTGCAACGTAGCGGCCCGCGTAGGCGGCCGAGCGGTCTACTTTGGATGGATCTTTCCCTGAGAAGGCGCCACCGCCATGCCGCGCCATGCCTCCGTAGGTATCTACAATGATCTTACGACCCGTCAGACCGCAGTCACCCATGGGTCCGCCGATAATGAACTGCCCAGTAGGGTTGATATGATATTGAGTGTCGGGCGTTAACCACTCGCTAGGCAAAACATACTCGATAATCTCTCGCTTGATAAACTCCCGCAAATCATCTTGGGTTATGTCGGGTGAATGTTGCGTCGACAAGACCACTGCATCAACGGACTCCGGTTTACCGTCCTTTGAGTAGCAAACGGAGATCTGGCTTTTAGCATCGGGTCTTAAGAAGTCGGCATCACCTGATTTACGGAGTTCTGCTTGTCGCTCAACCAAGCGGTGCGAATAGTAAATGGGAGCTGGCATTAAGGTATCGGTTTCATTCGTGGCGTAGCCGAACATAAGCCCCTGATCACCGGCTCCTTGGTTCGCTTCATCGGCTTCGTGAGTTCCCATGGCGATGTCCGCTGACTGCAGGCCAATAGCGTTGATCACTGCGCATGTGGCACCGTCAAAGCATACATCGGAGCTATCGTATCCAATGTCGCAAATCACTTTCCGCACCGTGCTTTCGATTTCGCCGGGTGTGACTGTTGCTGAGGACGTGACCTCGCCTGCAAGCACGGCCATACCTGTCTTCACTAGGGTTTCGACAGCGACTCGAGCGTTTGGGTCTCTCGATAGATACAAATCGAGTATGGCGTCAGACACCTGATCGGCCACTTTGTCCGGATGCCCTTCGGAGACAGACTCAGATGTAAAAAGTGTGTAGGAACTCACAGGCAATCCTCCCGTCAATAATCCGCACACTATATAAAGATATCTTTATATGTCAATGCTTACTATTTTGGGATGATTACACAATCCGGACAACACCCGTCGCTGTGCTGATAAGCAAAACATCCGCGGGTCGCTGAGCAAAGAGGCCGTTACAGACAGCGCCGGTCATATTGTTGATTTCGGCCTCCAGCTCACAGGGTGCATTGATCTCGAGGCCGCGGACGTCGAGGATACAATTGCCATTGTCTGTTATTACGCCCTCCCGCCAAATGGCGTGCCCACCGAGGCGGTTTAGATTTTCTTGGACGAGCGTTCGCGCCATCGGTATGACCTCCACAGGGAGAGGAAAAACGCCTAGCGTCCTTACCAATTTGCTCTCATCGGCGATACAAATAAATTCGGTCGCTTTCGCGGCTGCGATTTTTTCGCGGGTAAGTGCCGCGCCTCCTCCCTTTATAAGGCGGCCGTCTCGAGTCGCCTCGTCAGCACCATCCACGTAGACATCAACCCGCGCTACCTCATTGAGGTCCCTGACTTCGAACCCTAGTTCGCGAAGCAGTTTCGAGGATCGCTCTGAACTGGAGACGGTGGTGGTGATGCGCTCGCGAATGTTTGGCAGCTCGGTAATAAAGCATTCGGCGGTGCTGCCCGTCCCTATACCCAAGACAAGGTGACCATCATGCTCCTGGCTGATGCGGTTGAGTGCCTCTCTGGCGACGGCTTGCTTGAGTGCGTGAGCGTCCATAGTAGATCTCTCAAATTGCTTTATTGGTAGTTATGGCGTGGTAAAAACCTTCCCCGGGTTTAAGACACCATCCGGGTCAAAAATGGCTTTAACAGCCCGCATGGCAGCGATCTCGGATTCACTCTTCGTGTAAGCTAAGTAGGGCGCTTTTAGGGTGCCAACACCATGCTCCGCTGACACACTTCCCCCGAGGGTCTGTATCGCCTCAAAAATATCAATCGATACGGTATTACACCGTGCTTTAAATTCAGCGATATCGAGGTTTTCCGGCTTTAAAATATTCAAGTGTAGATTGCCATCGCCAATGTGCCCGTACCAAACTACCTCCCAATCTGGGTAGCGCTCGTGCACTACGGCGTCGACCGACGCTAGCAATATCGGTACTTTAGAAACCGTCGATGAAATATCGTTTTTGTAAGGTGTCCACTGCGTTAGGGTCTCAGATATATCCTCGCGCAATCGCCAAAGCGCGCGCGCTTGAGCGACACTTTGGCTCATCACTGCATCCTTAACCCAGCCCCGCTCCATGCAGTTCTCAACGGCCTCAAAAACATCAACCTCCGTCTGCTCATCGTTTCGCTCAAACTCGATGAGTGCGTAAAACGGTGTAACTGTAGCAAAGGGCCGAGCGACGCCCGCGTGCTCGACGACCTTGGTTACGGCAAGCTCTGAGAAAAATTCGTAGGCCAATAGTGGCGTAGCTGATTGGATACGCTCGAGTACCGCCATGATGGCGCTCATATCACTGAGCCCCAAAACCATCACAATGGGATCTTTAGGCGGGGCACACAACTTGAGGGTGGCTTCGACGATAAAGCCCAAGATACCCTCTGAGCCGATAAACAGGTGACGGAAATCCAATCCCGTATTGTTTTTTACAAGTCCTTTGTTCAATTCAATAATGTCACCCGCGCCGGTTACGACCGTCAGACCTGCGACCCATTCTCTTGTCATGCCGTAGCGAATAACGTTGATACCCCCGGCATTAGTCGCGATATTGCCACCAATTTGGCTGGAGCCGCTGGATGCGAAATCAACTGGATAGAACAAGCCTGCTGCAGAGGCGGCCTCTTGAATTTGTTGCGTGATCGCGCCCGCACCGACGGTGATCGTGCGGTCGATCAAATTGACGTCTGAGACTGTGTTCATCTTGTCAAGCGACACGACGACCTCGCCATTTGCAGCCACCGCGCCGCCACTGAGACCGGTTCTTCCACCTGACGGAACCAACGCCAACTTGCGATTCCGAGCGTGGTGAACAATTGCCGCGATTTCTGTGCTCGATCGTGGAAAAACAATTGCTGTGGGTGCGGGAGAGGCGAACCGCGTCCAATCTTGTCCGTAGCTCGCTAGCATTGAGGGGTCCGTTGTTACTTGCTCTGGCGAGAGGACATCGATTAACTCCGCCACAACGTTTGTCGATGAAATAGTCACACAGGATCCCTTTGACGCGGAGTCTGTAATGTTATCATCCGCGCCCCCCACTATGACACCGGTCCACGCTCGCCAATGACACAAAAATCGTTACCAAAGTCGAAAATTAAGTTCTTGCTCCTGGAGGGGGTTCATCCCAGCGCTGTAGAGGCGCTTTCTAAAGCGGGCTATGACAATGTTGTGACGTTTGCAAAGGCGCTGCCGACTCAAGACTTGTTGGCAGAAATCAAAGATGCCCATTTTGTCGGTATTCGGTCTCGGACTCACCTGAGCCAAGAGGTAATTGACGCCGCAGAGCGCCTCGTGGCCATTGGCTGCTTTTGTATCGGCACCAATCAGGTCGATTTAGTGGCGGCGGCACGCAGGGGTATTCCTGTCTTCAACGCCCCTTTTTCCAATACCCGAAGCGTTGCGGAACTGGTCATGGCAGAGGCCATTTTATTGCTTCGAGGCGTACCACAACGAAGTGCTGCCGCGCACAGAGGCGAGTGGCAAAAAACAGCCGTTGGCTCTCATGAGTGCCGGGGAAAAACGCTGGGTATCGTTGGCTACGGCAACATCGGCATGCAGCTAGGTGTTATTGCCGAAGGTCTAGGGATGAAAGTTATTTATTTTGATGTGCAATCAAAGTTGCCATTGGGTAATGCGCAGCCCAAGGCAACATTAATCAGCCTGTTGGCGGAGGCGCATGTCGTTAGTTTGCATGTTCCGCAGCATGCCAGCACGGAGTTACTAATAGGTGAAAAAGAGATCGCCGCAATGCGCCAAGGTGCCATGGTGATTAATGCCTCGCGCGGGAATGTGGTCGATCTTGACGCGCTTGCTGAGGCTCTGAAATCTGGGCACGTTGGTGGTGCAGCCATTGATGTATTTCCAGTCGAGCCTCGCTCTAACAATGACGAGTTCGTCTCGCCTTTGCGAGGTCTGGACCAGTGCCTCCTTACGCCTCATATTGGAGGATCGACCGAGGAAGCTCAGGAAAATATCGGCGTCGAAGTCGCCGAAAAACTCAGCCATTACAGCGACAACGGCACGACTATATCGGCTGTCAACTTTCCCGAGGTGGCGTTGCCAGCTTATGACGGTAAGCACCGCTTACTCCACGTGCATCGCAATACACCAGGGATCATGAGCGCGATTAATCAGGTGTTTAGTGATAACAATGTGAATGT
>CAJYAI010000041.1 GCA_913064725.1 uncultured Alteromonadaceae bacterium
TTGACGCGCTATGCGTCCTGTTTCCAGCGTGACCTCTTGGCCACCGTACTGGAATGTTTTAGTAACAACGTTCACTTATCTATCTCCAAAATAAATCGGCCGGCATAAAGCCGGCCCTGAGTCTTTTTATCGGCGCAAGCCAAGACGCTTAATCAATGACGCGTACCGACTGGTGTCCTTGCGCTTCAAGTAATCCAACAATTTACGACGCTGGTTCACCATACGAATGAGACCACGACGAGAGTGGTGATCTTGTGCATGTTCCTTAAAGTGCTGCTGTAATTGCTCAATATTCGCAGTCAACAATGCGACCTGAACTTCCGGTGAGCCCGTATCGCCGTCCGACTGCTTGTAGTCATCTACGATTTGAGCCTTTCGTGCTGCATCTAATGCCATGGTTTTTCTCCAACCTGCCTATTACAAAGCCCACCCGTGCAGGTTTACAGGGGGGCTGGTTCTCGACTGTCTACAAACAGCCGTTTGGGAGCGATTCGGCCGTCTTCAAGTACCACTCCGATACCTAGAAACGGACCACCCGCCTCAGCGACGCGCACCATACCACTTAGTGGCGCGTTTCGCACTACAACTGACTGCCCTTGTTTTAGGTAGAAAGCCGCAGAAGAGCTGATCTCAACACGGTCAAGATGACCGATCGCCACTTCCGGGTCGAGCAAAAACTGATCTAGCGACTCTGGTCCCTCCCCTTCAGCGGTCTCGATTAACGCCTCCAAGGTGACTGATTGCGCGAGATCAAAGGGCCCAGTTCGCGTTCGACGCAGGCCACTCATGTGCCCCGGTAAACCAAGCGATGCCGCCACATCCTCAGAAAAGGTACGAATATACGTACCCTTACTACACACGACGTTCACATCTGCGGTTGCCACAACACCGCTCTGGAATCGGAGCAAGTCGATAGCGCTAAAGTTGACCAGCCTACTTTTTCGCTCCACCTCTTTTCCTTGTCGCGCCAGCTTATAGAGCGGCTGCCCGTCGACCTTCAACGCCGAGTACATGGGTGGGATCTGCTGACTTTCACCTAGAAATTGGGTAAGTGCGGCCGCCAGCTTCTCTGCGTCTAAGGTCTCAGCACTCGCACGCGAGATAACGTCACCTTCACTGTCACCCGTGGATGTCTTTACACCGAAGCTAATATTGGCCTGGTAGCCTTTGTCGGCGTCCAAAAGAAAATGAGACAACTTGGTCGCCTCACCCAAGCAGATGGGAAGTACACCACTCGCTAAGGGATCTAGATTGCCGGTGTGCCCCGCTTTTGCGGCACCAAATAGATGTCTGACACGCTGCAAGACACCATTCGACGAGGGCCCCACAGGCTTATCGAGCACTAGAATACCAGTGACGGCTCGCCCTTTTCGACGGCGCGCCATGCTAGGTCTCGTCCACCTCTGGATTGCCTTGGTTGTGGGCATCTGACGACTTGGCCAGCCCCAGCAACGCCTCCATGTGACGACCGCGGCCGACGCTTTCGTCAAACTTAAATGTCAACTTCGGTACCGTGCGCAGAGAAGAATCCCTTGCAATCTGGCTTCTTAGATAACCTGCCGCCCTGTCCAACGCCGCGGTTACCTCTTCAGCGGAATTGGCATCCTCCAGACCTAGCTTGGTGTAGTAGACCTTGGCGTATCGAAGATCGCGACTGACATCAACCGCGGTGACACTCACAAACTCAGCGCGAGGGTCTCTCACGCTGTGCAGCAGGAGCTTGGCGAGCTCCTGCTGAAGGAAGTCAGCGATTCGTTCAGTGCGACTGTATTCTTGACCCAATGTATAAGTCCTAGAGTGAGCGAGCGACTTCGTTGACGTCGAAGACCTCAATCAGATCACCGACCTTAACGTCTGTGTAGTTTTTCACTCCGATGCCGCACTCAGTCCCGTTTCGGACCTCGCTAGCATCGTCCTTAAATCGTCGCAGTGATTCCAACTCGCCCTCGTAAATCACAATACTGTCTCGCAACACGCGAATTGGCTTTGAACGAGATACCGTGCCCTCAGTCACCATACAACCAGCAATCAGGCCAAACTTAGGCGATCGGAACACATCCCGAACTTCCGCTATGCCAACAATCTCTTCTCGCAACTCGGGCGATAGCATACCCGTTAGGGCTGCCTTCACATCGTCAATCAAGTCGTAAATAACGTTGTAATAGCGTACTTCGACACCCTCGTTTTCAGCGAGGTCACGGGCCTTGGCATCAGCACGCGTATTGAAACCGAAGATAACCGCATTGCTTGTCATCGCGAGAGAGACATCTGTCTCTGTGATACCACCGACACCGCCGGCAACCACGTTGACCTTAACCTCGTCATTACCCAAATCAGACAGCGAGGATTGTAGCGCCTCAAGAGAACCACGCACGTCTGTCTTGACGACTATGTTGAGTGTCTTGACCTCACCCGCTGTCATCGTCTCGAACATACTGTCCAGCTTTGCGGCTTGCTGCCGAGCCAACTTGCTGGATCGCTGCTTCTCTTGGCGGAAATCGGCGATTTCTCTTGCCCGTTTCTCGCTTTCCACAGCAACAAAGGGGTCACCCGCATCAGGTGTCCCATCGAGACCGAGTATTTCGACGGGGATGCTGGGTCCCGCGACTTTCACAGGTTGACCATTCTCATCGAGCATGGCTCTGACCCGTCCGTATTGCAGACCCGCTAATACGATATCGCCTTGCTTGAGTGTGCCCTGCTGGACCAGCAAAGAGGCAACGGGGCCGCGACCACGATCAAGGCGTGACTCGATAACCAAACCATTCGCAGGCACATCGGCAGGTGCTTTTAGCTCCAAAAGCTCCGATTGCAACAAGAGTGACTCAAGCAATGTATCGATACCCTCACCCGAGTGTGCTGAAACAGGAACGAATTGTGTATCGCCTCCCCAATCCTCGGGAATGACATCTTTTGCTGCTAATTCGTTCTTCACCCTATCGGGATCAGCGCCCTCTTTATCCATTTTGTTAATCGCAACGACTATCGGAACCCCTGCTGCACGAGCATGCTGCACTGCTTCCTCTGTCTGTGGCATGACGCCGTCATCAGCCGCGACCACCAAAATAACAATGTCGGTCGACTTGGCGCCGCGTGCGCGCATGGCGGTGAAGGCGGCGTGGCCGGGCGTATCCAAAAAGGTAATCATGCCCATATCCGTTTTAACGTGATAGGCCCCAATGTGTTGCGTAATACCACCGGCTTCACCGACAGCCACCCTCGAACTGCGGATGTGGTCAAGTAACGAGGTTTTACCGTGATCGACGTGCCCCATTACCGTAACAACGGGCGCACGAGGCTCTTGTATGCCCTCATGACTTGCCAGCGTGACCTCTAGCTGCTCTTCCAGCTCATCATCACTTTTGAGTTTGATTCTGTGGCCCAGCTCTTCAACAATAATGCTAGCCGTATCCTGATCAATCATCTGATTAATAGTTGCCATGACACCCAGCTTCATGAGTTCTTTGATCACGACACCTGCTTTGACCGCCATTTGCTGGGCAAGGTCTCCAACGCTAATGTTGTCTGGCAATTCGACGTCGTAAATGATTTTTTCTGTGGGCTGCTCAAAGCCATGCTGATTGGGCTCGTCACCAGAGCGGCGACGCTTTCCACCTCGAGCACGCCCCAGTCCTGATTCAGCCGCCTCAATATCGCTGAGCGACAGATTATGACCTCTTCGCTTACCCCGACCAGGCGCCATATTTGATCGGTCGAGTCGTCCGCGGCCTGGCTTGCTGCGGCGATTATCATCAGCCTCGCGCCCCGCAACTTTCGCAGGCGCATCATGCAGGCGCTTCGGACGCTTATCGCCTTGGGTTGCAGCCACTTTCTCTGCCGTAGCAACCTTTTGAGCAGCCTCCTGAGCTGCTTTTTTAGCGTCTTCCTCTGCTTTTCGAGCCGCCACTGTGTCGGCTAACTTCTGCTTGCGATCCTGCTCTTCTGACTTGCGACGTGCAGCCGCGCGCTGACGAAGCACTTCTGGATCCAAATTGCGCAGATCTTCCTCAGTTTCCTCAACCAACTCTGGCTCAGCGGAAGACTCAATAGCCGCCTCCTCAGCTGGATCAGTGGCTTCCTGAGGAGCCTCAATCTCAACTGACTCTGCAGCAACCTCGGTACTTTCGACATCTGCAACCAGCTCGGGGGCGCTCGTTAACTCCACAACCTCATCGGCAGATGTTCCAGTTTCGGCCGACTCAGCATCAGATACCTCTTCCGCTTCAGGGCGCTTGACGTAGGTACGCTTCTTTCGCACCTCGACATTAACTGTACGTTTGCCAGAACTGCCGCCAGCTTTTAGCGTGCTTAACGATTTTCGCTTAAGCGTGATTTTTCGAGGCGCTTCTTCAGCACTACCGTGACTCCGCTTCAAATGGGCAAGCAGTGTTCGCTTGTCATCATCGGACACGACTTCGTCTGCCTTCTTGTGAGGCAGACCCGCATCTTTCATCTGTGACAGTAGCTTATCGGGCCCGGTGCCCACCGTTGTCGCTAACTGTTCTACGGTTACTTCAGCCATGTTGTCTCTCTCTAATGTCGCTGTTGATAGTCTGTCTGCTAAACCTTAGGGCTTACATCAGGCAGACTCGTCCGCTTCTGCGAACCAGGGCTCGCGAGCAGTCATAATGAGCTCGGCAGCCCTCTCTTCAGTCATTCCTTCCACTTCCATGAGCTCGTCAACACTCTGCTCGGCCAGGTCTTCCATCGTTACCACACCCGAGCTTGCTAGGACGTAAGCGAGTTGCTTTTCCATTCCTCGCATCTCGAGTAAATCTTGCGCCGGCTCACTTGAACCTAACTCCGATTCTGACGCGATAGCCATCGTCAGTAAGGCGTCCTTGGCACGCTCGCGCAACTCTTCCGAGATCTCCTCGTCAAAGCCCTCAATGCCTGCCATTTCCTCGAGCGGCACATAGGCGACCTCTTCAACGGTGGTGAAACCCTCTTCCACTAACACGGCCGCGACATCTTCATCCACGTCCAGTGCATTCATGAAGGTCTCCATAATGACGCCCGCCTCAGACTCCTGCTTTTCTATTGCCTCGTCGGTGCTCATGACGTTGATGGTCCACCCGGTCAGATCAGACGCAAGACGAACATTTTGGCCGCCGCGCCCAATAGCCTGCGCAAGATTATCCTCGGCAACCGCAACTTCCATCGTGTTGCTTTCCTCATCAACGACGATCGACTCAACTTCGGCAGGGGACATGGCATTAATGACCAACTGCGCGGGGTTATCGTCCCATAGAATGATGTCGACACGCTCCGCATCCAACTCATTGGAAACGGCCTGCACCCGAGATCCACGCATACCGACACAGGCACCTACTGGGTCGATACGCTGGTCACCGGTTTTGACGGCAATTTTAGCTCGAGAGCCTGGGTCACGAGCGGCGCTCCTAATCTGAATCACACCCTCGGAAATCTCGGGCACTTCGATCTTAAATAACTCGACCAGCATCTCTTTACAGGCACGAGACAAGATCAACTGGGGACCGCGCGCCTCCTCGTTGATGTCAAGTAATACGGCACGCACACGATCATTCATCCGAAACGTTTCACGGCCAACAAGCTCGGATCGAGGTAGCAGGCCTTCGGCATTGCTACCCAAATCGAGAATAATGTTGTCGCGTGTCACTTTTTTAACGGTTCCTGCTAGCAGTTCACCTAGCCTATCCTTGTATTGATCGACTACTTGAGCGCGCTCAGCTTCTCTAACCGCCTGAACAATCACCTGCTTGGCAGTCTGCGCAGCAATCCGACCAAAGCCCACGTTGTCTATCACCTCTTCGTGAACATCGCCCGGTCGTAAATTCTCATCGACCTCGATCGCTTCCTCGGTGGTGAACTGGGTCCCAAGCAATGCAAGCTCCGTGTCTGGAACAACCAGCCACTTGCGCTTTGTGACGTAATCGCCGGAGGTTCGGTCTATCGTGACTTCAATATCAGACTCGTCCTCGTACCGCTTCTTTGTTGCGGTGGCGAGCGCGAGCTCGATAGCTTCAAAGATAATGTCTTCGGATACGCCTTTCTCGTTGGAAACGGCTTCGGCGACCATCAAAATTTCTTTGCTCATTCTCTATCTCTCACTTTCGTCATTGAGGACTACATCGCCCTCTTTCATACTCTCATTTAACGTACTGACAACAGCGGGTCGAGAACGCTCAATCCACTCCTGCGTGGGCTGCACACGAGCCCGGTCAATACTGCTCAACGGCAGTAAATATTCATGTTGATCGGCACGAACTACGACGTCCTCGCCGTCAAAACCGCAAAACCAACCTTTAAACCGCCGACGCCCATCGAATGGAAACCGCAACTTAATGTCTATGGGCTGATTGTCATAGGCCCCAAACTGCGCCTTTTTAAATAACAAGCGGTCAATGCCTGGCGACGACACCTCCAGCGTGTACTCCCCAACAAATGGGTCTTCAACGTCCAATACGCCACTGACATGCCGACTGACCGAAGCGCAGTCGTCAACCGTGACGCCCTGGTCTCGATCAATGTAGACGCGCAGGGTGGGGCCCCTATTGGGACTCAGGAGTTCCAGCCCCCAAAGCTCGTAACCCAGCATAGCAACTGTGGGCTCAAGCAAGGTGAGCAACTGACTCTCTTTACCACCCATCGTGTTCATCGCCGTCCTCAGCAAATTTCGGACACAAAAAAGGCCCAAACAAGGGGCCTTAAATGCAGCGCCAACTATCGCGCTATGTTGGTAGCGGGGGCCGGATTTGAACCGACGACCTTCGGGTTATGAGCCCGACGAGCTACCAGGCTGCTCCACCCCGCATCAAGTCTTTGCGATGCCCCTTGTCTCGACGCCTGTATCGTCGAAGGCATTCACGCGAGACCAAAGGCCACGCAACTGAGGGACCGGAGTCTAGGGAGTCCGCGCTGCCGCGTCAAGGGAGAAACGCACATAAACCCTGCGCTCCGAGCAGTAGTTGATCGAGCGATGCTTTAGAGGTTGTCGGAGACAGCTGACCTCACAAAACGAAAGTAGGCTTTTGCAAAAATAGCGCCAACGCTTATTTTTTTGCCCAGTCACAGGACGCGATTACGCCCCCTAACGATTCGGCTGATTTAACCGCGTCAATGATCGCGAGCTCCATTACTTTTGCCGCCGCAATACCAACCGTATTGAGCAACGACTCGGCGACAGATTCGCCAGATTGCGCCGAGTCAGGCATTGACATCGCGAACATCGTGTCGCCATCGAACTGCGTGTGCACAGGGCGAACCGCTCTCGCCAAACCGTCATGCGCCATGTTGGCGATCTTTTTTAATTGCGTCGTAGTCAGTTGCGCGTTAGTTACCACTACACCGATGGTCGTATTGGTCCCTATCAGCGGCTTCGCTGACTGTGAATTCAGAGCGATGTCGACAGCAGACTCGTAATTGCCCGGCTTCTCAGAGCGAACCCCGGCAATCGTCTCCCCCGTACTCGAATCCACCACTTCACCCACCGCATTGACAGCAACAAGTGCAGACACTTTGATACCGCTATCAAGCTCGATAAGTGCGTTACCCAACCCCCCTTTTGTGACGCTAGAGGGACCCAACAACTTACCTACTGTGGCGCCGGTACCTGCGCCCACATTGCCGGACAGCACTGGCTGGCTATTGGCCTCCTCGGCGGCAAGACGACCCCACCCATCCGATGGTCTTACCGCGGATGACCCAACTTGCAGGTCGAAAAGTACCGCGGCAGGGACAATAGGAACCACGACACCATCAAATACAGGCAATCCAATACCCTCTGACTCAAGAGCTGCCATGACACCAGTCGCCGCGTCCAGTCCATACGCACTGCCGCCACTCAACACCAGTGCATGAACCTTTTCGACCAAATTGCCTGGTTCGAGTAAATCCGTCTCTCGCGTGCCGGGCGCTGCGCCCTGAACCGATACCGCAGCTCTCGCGCCCTCAGAACCGAAACGAATCACCGTGACCCCCGTAAGGTGAGTTGTATCGGTGACGTGCCCGACTACGATGCCATTGATCGCGGTAATAGTCGCATTGCTTACCGGCATGGTTTACGCCTCATGTTGTCTAACGTTTGCGGTCATACAGTCTTGGTCAGGGCTTCCCCAGAGCACCCGTGAACAGTGGTAAGGCTACCACGGCGGATTAATCATTTATTTGGACGTAAAAATTCATCAGATAGGGGGTCGAATCTATTTCGTTAGCAGTGGCTAAGGCATACACTTTCCGGGCTTTTTAGAACAATAAAATTTATGAAAGGAGATCTTCATGGCAACGCTACCTAAGCACGCGAGAGTCGTGGTTGTCGGGCAGGGCGGTATCGTCGGCGCATCCGTTGTTCATCACCTGATTGAAGAGGGTTGGGACGACATAGTGGGGTTGGAGAAGTCGGCCATTCCAACTGACATTGGTTCAACCTCTCACGCCTCTGACTTTTGCTACATGACGTCTCATGACAAGCTCAACGTAGAGATAACGAACTACAGCCGAGAGTTCTACGCCAAGCGCGGCAACTACATCCAGACCGGCGGTCTTGAAGTGGCGCGCAAAGGCGATGACGAGCGCATGTTAGAGCTCATCCGCAAGGTGGGTTCAGGTAAAGCCTTCGGCACGAATGCCTACATGATCTCTGCCGCTGAAGCGAAAGAGAAATTTCCTCTGCTCGAAGAAGATCAAATTCAGGGCGCCCTGTGGGATCCCGATGCAGGTCTGGTGACCCCCCGCTCGCAGAAAGTGGCGGGGGACTTAGTAGATGAAGCCGTGGCTTCCGGAAAGTTGAAGGCCTTTGCCTATACCCCAGCCACTAAACTATTGGTAGAGGGCGGAGAGATCAAAGGCGTTGAAACGCCGAAAGGCACCATAACAGCTGATTACGTCGTTCTATGTGTAGGCATTTGGGGCAACCTAGTCTCGCAGACAGCAGGTGTGAAGCTTCCACTCATGCCCCTCGAACACCCCCTGCTCTTTTTCGGACCGTGGGATCATCTTGAGGGCACGGGAAAAGACATCGTCTATCCGCTTATGCGTGATCAGGGCAATTCTGCGTATGTGCGCGACACAGGCGATCCAACCACGCCCGAGGGTGGCTTGTTAGAGTGGGGTTATTACGAACCCTTCAACCCCCGCTTGGTTGAACCCACTGATATTGCGGAGCCGGGCGAGGCTCGGCTTTCACCGTCCATGCGCGATATGACACTCGACCAGGTAATGGATGCGTTTGAACGCGCAATCGAACTGACACCTGTTTTAGGTGAGCTGGGATGGGAAGAGCGGCGCTCCTTCAATGGATTACTTTCCATCACCCCGGATAGCAGCTCTATTATTGGAGAGTCGACCGAGGTCAAAAATTTGTGGCTGTGCGAGGCAGTTTGGGTCAAGGAAGGCCCGGGCGCTGGAAAACTACTTGCGGAGTGGATGACCCACGGTAGGACCAGCATGGACCCGCACAGTGTTGACTCGGCGCGTCATTATCCTATCCAAAAAGGCGACGATTACGTCCGAAGTCGCTGTTACGAGTCAGCGCAGAAAATTTATACACCAGCGGTGCACCCCCGAGAACCCTTCGCCACGTCTCGGGGCATGCGCGTCAGCCCGTTCTACGAGCGGGAAGTGGCACTTGGCGGCTACTTCATGGAAGTCGCGGGCTGGGAGCGAGCGCATGGTTACGCGGCAAACGAGCCGACGCTGCTAAGCAAGTATCGTGATCAAGTGCCAACTCGCGAAGCCGAATGGGATAACCGGCACTTTTGGGAGGTGTCTAATGCCGAGCAGCTGGCCCTGAGCGATGGCGTCGGTATGATTAATCTCTCGCACTTTGCCATTTTTGATGTAGAGGGGGCTGATGCAGAGAGCCTGATGGAATACCTGTCTGTGGCCAAGGTTGGCACTGACACTGCCATCGGCAAGGGTGTATACACACACTTTCTCGACCAAGCGGGCGGAATTCGCTCCGATTTAACCATTATTCGGCTCGCTACAGATTGCTTCCGTGTAGTCTGCGGGGGTGACACTGGGCATCGGGACTATATCTGGATGCGAAATATGAGTGATAAGCGCGGCTTTGCCAATGTCACTTTCCACGATCGTAGCGAACAGCTCGCAACCCTAGGATTGTGGGGACCCGATGCCAGAGTGACCTTAGCCAAGCTAATGGACGATCCCGAGAGCATCTCAAATGAGGCGTTCCCTTTTGCCACAACCAAGGAGATTGTTGTTTGCGGCGTAAAGGTGTGGGCATTCCGCATTAGTTATGTTGGAGAGCAGGGCTGGGAGCTCTACTTCCCCTTCTCTGATGGTCTTGGCATTTGGGACGCGCTCTTTGATCTCGGCGTGACACCAGTCGGTATTGAAACGTATGCAAACAGTCGTCGACTTGAAAAGAGTTTACGACTTCAGAATGCCGACCTAGAGATTGAATATAACCTTTACGAAGCGGGACTGGCGCGACCCAAGGTGAAAGCCGCTGATTTCCACGGCAAAGAGGCGTACGTCCAGCAGCGTGAACTCCAGACCCAGGCGGCTTATTTATGCACCTTCGAATTGGGGGATACGACAGACAGTAATGGCGTCATTCGTTACCCGGTTGGCAACTGGCCGATACTTGATCGGGATACCAAGCACGTTATTGTGGACTCACATGGTCGCCGTTCGTATACGACTAGCATGGCGTACGGGCCAAGTCTTGGGAAGAATATTGCCATGGGTTATCTACCTGCAGACAAGGCTGTAGAGGGCGATGTGGTCCTCATCGAATACTTTGGCGAACACTACGATGCCACGGTGATGAAGGTGGGCTACGGCGCGTTACTAGATCCAACCAATGAACGGCCTAGAAGCTAATATTGAAACTACAAAGGAGCCTAAAGGCTCCTTTTTTATTGGCAGCTGTATTTTTCGGCTTGTTTTTGACAGCTGTGACCACTGAATAATCTCGCTGTCACAGCAGAGGGACTTGGGGCTAATCAACTGCTCCACCCGTAAGTAGGGGTCGCCGAGCGTCCGTCGAGCGCAGCGCCGATTCGTGTCTGATTAGCTGTTATCTATCGACAGCCCAAACACAAACTATAACTACTACGACCGGCGCCGGCGTCGGCGGCCTTCACTGTGTTCTACAAGCTTCGGCTCGGGGCGCTTAACCACTGAAAATAAGTTGGGGTACGGATCTGACTTGTGTGGGAATGCCATAGCTGCCACAAAATAATCCTGAAAATCCGACTCTGTAGCAGTTTCAATGCGCTCTGCGCGATTAACGGTGCGCTGTATAGCGCGTCGTGACTGTTGATCTAGCAAGGCTATTCGCGCCCCCACACCGGCAGCATTCCCTGCTGACGAGACCTGATCAAGCGGACAATCAGGAATCAAACCGAGCACCATTGCGTGCTCGACGCTGATGTGGCTCCCGAAAGCGCCCGCAAGGCGAATGCGATCGACCGTATCGACCCCCATCTTATCCATGAGGAGTTTTATACCGGCATAAAGCGCGGCCTTCGCTAGCTGGATTTGTCGGACATCGTTCTGTGTAACGACGATATCGCGCTGAGCTTCGCCCTCAGCAAAGTGAAGCACATAAGACCACGTGCGGCCCTGAGTAATGACTCGCTCGGTCTGCGCAGATAAACTGCCATCGACGATGCCGTCTTCTGTGATAATGCCTGCCAGATACATCTCGGCAACGACTTCTATGATGCCAGAGCCACAAATACCCGTAATAGTCAGGTCAGCTGTCGATGATTGAAACTGTTCCTCGGTCGACCAGAGATCGGAGCCGATCACTTTAAACTTAGGCTCAAACGTCTCGCGATCTATCCGAACTCTCTCTATGGCACCGACTGTGGCGCGCTGACCCGAGCTTATTTCCCCACCCTCGAAGGCGGGCCCCGTGGGACTAGAACAGACAAGCAGACGATCTTGATTGCCAAGAACAATCTCAGCATTGGTACCCACATCCACAATGAGGCTCATCGCTTTTTCGCGGTCGGGACCCTCCGCCAATATAACACCGGCCGTATCTGCGCCTACATGACCCGCTATGCAAGGCAGAACAAATAGTCTTGCTTGAGGGTGTGCATTGAGACCCAGATCACTGGCTTTTACTGTCACTGCCTCATCGAGCGTCAAGGCAAACGGCGCGCCACCTAAATTAATGGGGTTAATACCCAAGACCAAGTGGTGCATGATGGGATTGGCAACTAATGCAATTTCTAAGATTGTATCCGTCGTCTCTCCGAGTTGATCTGTCAGCTCCTGAAACAACTTACTCAGTGCGGTCTGAATGGCCGAGGTCATGGCGTCCGAGCCTTCGGGATGCATCATGATGTACGACACCCGGCTCATCAAATCCTCGCCAAATGGGATTTGCGGGTTCATAACACTGGCGGACGATAAGACATCACCCGTGGCAAGATCGCACAAATGCGCCGCCACGGTCGTCGAACCCACATCCACTGCAACACCGCGCGCCGAATCGAAAAGACCCGACCAAAGGCCAATGATCTGGCTAGACTCATAAACTGCAACGGTAACGCCTCGATCACCACTTGCGAGTGCAGCCTGGAGTCTGACCAGCTCTGTAGCCTCGATTGTTAGGTCCGATAGATCCCAATCAGCCTTCAACGCTGCCATCAATAGTCGCGCCTCACCGACCGCATCCTCCAACGTTGGCTCGGGGACGGTGACAAAATAAAGCCGTGTTGCCGTATTGAGATGAATATCTCGGTGCTCGGCATCTTTCCGGATTATCTGACGGTGCACCTGACTTTCCGGCGGTACGTCAACGATGACATCGCCTAAAAGTTCCGCGTGACAGCTTAATCTGCGTCCCTCTTGCAGAGGACCTTTGCGCTCATTGAACTTGATTTCCGTCGCCACAAGCGGCGACAGGTGCTCGGGACTTGAAACCATCTCATGTTTTTGAAACGTCCCTGACATACAGGAAATTTGACAGCGTCCGCAGAGCCCACGACCGCCACAGACAGAATCAATATCGACACCTAAGGTGCGGGCAGCATCGAGTAATCGTGAATGCTTGGGAAACTCGCCGCGCTTACCCGAAGGAAGAAATAAGACTTTTACCTGCGCGTCCGACACGTCCTTATCATCAGCCTCGTCGACGGCCTGTTCGACCACGACGACCGCCTGCACCTTCAGGGGCGGGCTCACGATAGGCCTTAATCCAATTCGTACAGTTGGGGTCATGGCCCATCATGACGTCACCGCCCCGAACAGCTTGCATCACTTCAGCATGTAGTGGACTGGTGATCGCAGAGGTCATACCCGCTCCCATCGCCATGGTCAGGAACGCGGCGTTAACCCCGTTTCGATTCGGCAAACCAAAGCTGACATTTGAAGCACCGCAGGTCGTATTCACCTTTAACTCAGTGCGCAACCGACGGACCAATTCCATCACTTGCACGCCCGCCTGGTTGATCGCTCCGATCGGCATAACAAGGGGATCGACAACCACATCCTCATGAGGGATACCGTAATCAGCCGCCCGCTGAACTATTTTTTTTGCGACTTCGAAGCGGACGTTAGGATCCTCGGAGATGCCGGTCTCATCGTTAGAAATCGCGACAACAGCGGCGCCGTATTTGGCGACCAGCGGCAGGACGCGCTCCAGCACTTCGTCTTCGCCCGTCACGGAATTCACTAACGCTTTTCCCCGATAGACCGCGAGCCCTGACTCAAGCGCCTCGACGATTGACGAATCGATGCTGAGCGGCACGTCGGTAATCGATTGCACCAACTGAATTGCCTCAGCCAGTATTCGAGGCTCATCAGCCAACGGAATACCTGCATTCACGTCCAGCATATGAGCACCCGCAGCAACCTGAGCCAAAGCATCGGCTTCAACACGACTATAATCCCCGTTCTTCATTTCTTCGGCGAGAATTTTCCGTCCCGTAGGGTTGATTCGCTCGCCTATAACAACAAAAGGATGATCAAAACCGATCCGTACCTCTTTTGTGGCCGAGCTGATAATAGTTGTGGTCATGAGTGTCTCCCGCACACCGCCTAACAGCGGACTCGTGCATGTTTATTATTAAATCGTTTGTTCTGAGTTTTACTCGGTGTTAATTCCTACTCGGCTGAGCACCCTGACAACATTATTAAGACGCGATTTGTAACGCCTCACCATGCACGATGCAAGCTACTTTGAATTATGAAAACCTTTGTTCGCCACAAGGGCTTTAAGCGCTTCATCTGACACCTCAGATTCAATGCGCTCACCTATCTCCTGCGCTAACTGCTGTGGTGACAATTCTGAATCAATCGCCGTGGTTGCACGGCGCCACTCATCAAGATAAGCGTCGCTACCGCCTTTACCTGCGCGCATAGCCGCGCGATCGATAGCAGCCTGGAAGCGGTGTTCCAGCAAGTACTTACCTCGCTCACGGCCTCTTTTAATCAAAATCTGTGACGGAATATCTCGCCAAAACACATCTATTCGCTGCATAACGTGGTCCTTTTTAAGCGGTAATTCTGACGACCTGTTCTGTCAGTGCGTCGGCAAGATAGCCATATCCTGTCTCCATGATCTCGAGCGGCAGACCCAGTCGATCTGCTGCCACTGCGGCTGCGTCACGCAATGCCTCATTCGGGACCTGCGCTAAGTAAACCACCTTGCGATAGTGACCAAAGATCATGTCCTTGAGTTCCGGATGCGAATCGAGCTTTAGATCTCGCATGACGAGTCTGTCGAAATGCCGAACAAGAAAGTCCGTCAAATAAAAGGTTCCCGGTTCTGCATCTGCAAGAACATGAAACACCGGACTTGATGCGAAGAATTCGTAACAATGGGCACCCTCCAATCGCTGGGCGCCGAATTTAGCAGCCACACGATCGACACCACCTTGTGTCCCGCAATCCGCATAGGCAATAAAAATAAGGTCGTACGAACCATGGCACCGAGAGAGCGCCGCATCCAATTTCTCAGCAATACGCTCGGGACGGTTGTGCAATGCGGCATCTAGACACTGAATGTCCATATCTGTCCACTGATTGGCAGCTTTGAGCGCCGCAAGCTCTGTCGCAAGTGCGCCACAACCGATTACCAAGAGGCGCGACAAGAACAGTCAGCCTTGCGCGATACGACGGGCTTCGACCAGCCGGATGGCCGATGTTGCCGCTTCGGCGGCGTCACGACAGTAGGCATCTGCACCCACGGCCTCACCAAACTCCTCATTGAGCGGTGCACCCCCTACCATGACAATATAATCATCGCGGATACCCTGTTCCTTCAGCGCTTCAATAACCACTTTCATGTAAGGCATAGTCGTTGTGAGGAGTGCTGACATGCCCAGAATATCGGGCTTATGACGTTCAAGCGCGGCGACATAGTCCTCAACAGAATTGTTGATACCAATGTCGTATACCTCAAAGCCCGCACCCTCCATCATCATGGCGACTAAGTTCTTGCCAATATCATGGATATCGCCTTTGACCGTACCAATAACCATTGTGCCAACTGGCTTGGCGCCGGTCTCGGCGAGCAAGGGTCGCAAGATGCTCATGCCACCTTTCATCGCATTTGCAGCAAGCAACACTTCAGGGACGAATAAAATCCCGTCGCGGAAGTCGATCCCAACAATCGTCATACCATCAACGAGTGCTTTACTCAGAACCGTTTCTGCCGACCAACCCCGATCCAATAAAATCTGAGTGCCCTCTGCAATTTCCTCGGTCAAGCCGTCATACAAGTCATCGTGCATTTGAAGCACAAGATCGTCGTCAGACAGTTCCGAAAGAATGATGTCTTCGTCGTCAGACATAACTGTGGTGTCTCCTGTATTCACTTGCCTCGCTGGGCAGTTTGGGCTTAGCGATGTGCTTAATATTCTCGATCGGCAAACGAGGCCTTTTCACGCGCCATAAAGCTCAGCAGCGCTTCGTCAATGCTGGGGTCGAGTTCGGGCGGCTCGTAATCTGCCAGCATCTTCTTCCAGATACCATTTGCCCGCTGCGCGGCGTCTAGACTGCCCTCGGCCGACCACTGCTCAAAGCTATTATTGTCCGCGACAGTCGAACGATAGAAAGCGGATTCAAAATTACTCAAGGTATGCGCAGAGCCAAGAAAATGCTTGCCAGGACCCACTTCATGGAACGCGTCCATAGCTTGTGCGTTCTCAGAGAGGTCCATTCCCTCGAGCAAGACAGCAATCATATTGGCCTGATCACAATCCATGACAAATTTTTCGTATCCCACAGCCAAACCGCCCTCAAGCCAACCCGCGGTGTGAAGCATGAAGTTGACGCCTGCCAGTGCTGCGGTCTGCATCGTATTCGCCGCTTCATAAGCTGCCTGCGCATCGGGCAATTTAGACCCGCATAAGCCGCCGCCGCTGCGATAGGGCACGCCCAAACGTCGCGCCAGCGCTGCCGTCGCGTAAATCACGTGACTAGGCTCAGGCGTGCCAAATGTTGGCGCTCCGGTGGCCATAGATACGGCTGCCGCGAAGGTGCCAAACACGACCGGGCACCCAGGGCGAATGAGCTGCGTTAGGGCAATCCCAGCCATGGCCTCGGCAAGGATCTGAGTGCAGGTCCCCGCGACAGTCACCGGCGACATGGCGCCCGCCAAAATAAACGGCGACACCACGCATGATTGATTATTGCGCGCATAGACTTTTAAGGAGCCCAGCATCGTGCCGTCAAAAACCATGGGCGAGTTGACATTGATCAAACTCGTTAAAACACAGTTCTGATCAACAAACTCGTCGCCAAACACGAGCTTCGCCATATCCACAGTGTCCTGCGCACGCCGGTAGTGGGTCACAGACCCCATGAGCGGCTTATCACTGTACTTAAAGTGGCTGTAGACCATATCGTAGTGACGCTTGTTAACAGGCAAGTCCACCGGCTCGCATACCGTGCCGCCAGAATGGTGAATGCCGGGCGCCATGTATGCCAGTTTTACAAAATTTCGAAAGTCTTCAATCGTCGAGTAACGTCTTCCGTTGTCGAGGTCGTGCGCAAATGGCGATCCGTAGGCCGGCACTAAGACCGTATTCTTGCCCCCAATGGTCACACTGCGCGCGGGGTTGCGTGCATGCTGTATGTACTCAGAGGGCGCACTTGCTTGAATAATTTCGCGGCACATGCCTCTCGGGAAACGCACGCGAGTCCCATCAATCTTGGCACCCGCAGCCTTAAACAAATCGAGCACTTCAGCGTCGTCTAGAAAGTCGATTCCCACTTCCTCGAGCAGCGTGTCGGCGTTGCCTTCGATCAACTGCAGGCCTTCTTCGCTCAGAATTTCCATATAAGGAATTTTACGCTGGATAAATGGCGCGCTTACACGGCCTGAGCTTGCTCTCGCCTCCCGACGGCCCTCGCGTCCACCACCTTTTCGCCGTCCTGTTCGCTCACTCATCCGCCTTTCTCTCTTTTGCAATGGCCTGCCAATATCGCGTCATTTTAACGTCACAAATAGGGGAAAAAGCCAGAAAAATCGTCACTGCAATTAGACTTTTTTATACCCCGTTTAGGTAAGAAATAATCGAATTAATCTAAGGGCTTAGGGCGAAAACTAGTACTGACTGTAAATGACCTAAAAAACTAAGCTAGGGCGTAGCAATATCGACACATATCATGATGTAGGCTTAACCTCAGTTTTTTAAAGGTGACATCTTTGTGGAGTCGAAGTGCATCGCTGTTGTCGGCGCAGGCGTAAACGGCGTTTCTATCGCGACGGCAAGTGCCGCAATGGGTCATTCGGTGACGCTTTATGACGCTCGGATGCCCTTTGCTGAGACGAGCAATGCCTCGTCGCGGATGCTTCATGGGGGCATTCGCTATTTAGAGCAGGGACACATCGGCCTGGTGCGTGAGGCATTACTTGAACGCGATGAATGGCAGCAATTTTCACCGGATGCCACTCGTGTAGAACGGTTTTACTTCCCAGTCTTTGCGGACTCGCCACGAGGCAAATGGGTTTTGTTCGCAGGCACTCTGCTCTATCAATGGTTGGCCGGACGCTTTTCAGTTGGCCGGAGCCAATTACACAGTGCCAGTGATATCCAAGCGACATTTCCCAATCTGGTATCGCACGGACTTCAGGGCGGCGCCAGCTACTGCGATGTCGTTATGGAATATGAGTTGCTTGCGCAACAGCTTGTCAGTGAGGCCATCGACAAAGGCGTGACCCTTAAAAATGAAACGTCCGTTAAAAAAATAAGTACCTGCGGTGAGGTGCTTGTGAATGATGGCAGCGTCAAGTTCGATCGTGTAGTTAACGCCACCGGACCTTGGGCCGCTCGCCTATTAGAGCACTCAGGCATTGAATCCGAATACACCATTGAGCATGTGCGAGGCTCGCACCTCATCCTCAACTACAGCCTAGATCATGCGTTAGTTCTTCAGGCGCCAGACGATCGTCGTATTATTTTTGTTATCCCATTAAATGCTAAGCAGGTGCTCCTTGGTACGACTGAAGAACAACACGACCTGACCAAACCCATTGTCTGTTCTGACGCAGAAACACGCTATCTCCTCGCAATTCTGAACCGTTACTTGCGTGACCCCATCGACACCTCGGCTATCGAGTCAACGTTTTCCGGTGTCAGACCGATTGTGAGAAAGCGTAAGGAC
The DNA here is from genome assembly GCA_913064725.1 of uncultured Alteromonadaceae bacterium. Lineage (GTDB taxonomy): Bacteria > Pseudomonadota > Gammaproteobacteria > Pseudomonadales > Halieaceae > Luminiphilus. The sequence goes on from CAJYAI010000041.1 coordinate 18,580, forward strand.
ACACTCGGTGATATGAGTGCGGCTAGTCGTGACTCTGAGATTGAGGTTTATGACAGACTAGTTAACGTATTTGGTGGTAAGTGGACCTCGGCAAGACATTTAGGCAACGAGGTTGCCAAGCTTCTGTGAACGTGATCACACCGACTTCATCGCGTCCAAATCAATACTAACCAGCAACCAGCACTCGATATACTCATCAGATCAAATGCTTCGGAGCACACCTTATGACGACAGCCCTCTATGCCGCCCTGTTAACGCTGTGGCTCGTCCTACTGTCAATGCGGGTCATCGCCCTTCGCGGTAACCCCATGTTCGCGTTTTTAACATTAGGCGACTCTCAAGAAACCATGCTGGATCGTGCCATCCGTGCACAGGGCAACCTCACCGAGTACGCCCCAATGATGTTGATCCTGCTCTACCTACTGGAGACTTTGGGCCAATCAGCATGGACCCTTCACGTGCTGGGCAGCCTGTTTTTGCTGGGTAGGCTCATGCATGGCATTTGTTTTGGCTTCATGACATCAAGCATGCCCTTGCGCATCGGTGGAACGGCACTGACCCTTTTCCCGATGCTGGGCGCGGCGCTCACACTTCTCAGCGTGGTTATGTGATGCGCTGGCAACGATGACACCACCGAGACTCGCAATGCAATGTGATGGCAACCACTGTGCTATAAACTGCGGGTAACCCGTTAAGCCCGGGAGCTTTGGGACCTCAATGACATTACTCGTTGTTTATCTCGTTATCGCCATTGGCGTGTCTTTTCTCTGTTCCATCTTGGAAGCCGTGCTGTTATCGATGACACCGCCGTTTGTAGAGCGGATGGCACAGGACCGACCCCGAGCCGGTGCGATCGTTCAGCAGATTCGCAAGCGGATGGATGAGTCGCTGGCGAGCATCTTGATACTTAACACCTTTGCTCACACCATGGGTGCCGCGGGTGTCGGTGCGCAGGCGCTTTCCGTTTTCGGTCCCGAAATGGAGACAGTCGTTGCAGTTTTGTTGACACTCGCCATCCTCTACTTCTCCGAAATCATCCCTAAAACGATCGGTGCGCTCTATTGGCGCGCCTTGGCTATACCTGCTGCACACGCCATTGTATGGCTGATCCGACTTACCTATCCGCTGGTTTGGATCTCAACGCGGCTTACCAAGGTGATGGGTGACAAAAATCTAAGCACGGTGACCCGCGAAGAAATTTTGGCGTTGGCGTCACTTGGTCAGCGGCATGGCGCACTCATGTCACAGGAGAATGTCTATCTGCAAAATATCTTGCGCATGCGGGGAGTCACGACGGGAGACATCCTGACCCCGCGAACAGTGGTTCACATGCTCGATGAAACCACATCTGTCAGCGACGCACTCAAAAGCGAAAAGACGCGACGTTTCTCGAGAATGCCTGTTTACATTGACTCGGTCGATACCGTTACCGGCCACGTGCTTCGTAGCGACTTATACGAGGCTGATCGTTCAGATAAGGGGGCCAATACCATTGGCGATTTGCGTCGCGACGTCATTTACGTGTCAGACAAACTTCCCGTTCATAAGCTCATCAATATGTTCATACGCCATCAGATGCACCTTTTTGTCGTCGAGGATAAATATGGACAGACCGCCGGCGTCGTGACGCTTGAGGACGCACTTGAGACCCTGCTAGGAGAGGAGATCGTCGACGAGAGCGACTCAGTTGCAGACATGCAGGAATTAGCCAAAGAAAAACACCGAGAGCGGCTAGATAGCGCACTTTGAGCGCATTCCTAAAACTCACGATAAGGCACCAGCCACAGTCTTAGCCGACGCTGTCGTCCATCATTTACTGCTTAATAGCCAACTTTTTTAGACAACCAGAGAATTCCAACTATGCTTGGTCTGACGACGACACCGTCGCGATCGATAATCGACAAAGGATAAAAAAAATGCAAAAAATAATGTATTCGCTCCTCTTGGGAAGCCTCGTTGCATGTTCATCAATGTTCGCTTCAGCTCAATCGCAGAGCGCGATGGAAGCCTACCTCTGCACACTCAACGATGGAAAATCGATGCAGGATCTGATGGAAGTGGTTGAAGACTGGAACGAGTGGTCGGATAAAAAAGACATTACCTCCTATACCGCTTGGGTGCTAAACCCCATTTTTGTGAGTGGCGCCGATTTAAATCGCCAGGCACTTTGGTTAGGTCACGCGCCAAGCTTTACAGAAATGAGTAGCACCATGGGTACGTGGTATTCCTCAGGGGGCGAGTTACTGGAAGACTTCAATGAGGTTTGGACTTGCAATAGCCATTTTGAAATGACCGCCATGATGGTGAGACCGCCGGCGGGAGAGCCGAGTGGTTCGCCGGTTGCCAGTTTTTATGACTGCTCGCTAAATGATGGTAAAGGGCCGCAGGATTTAATGGCGGCAACTCAGGCATGGAATCAGCATCTCGACGACAACAACATTCAAGAAGCAATGGTTTACCATTTTCCCGCGCATGGCCATCCCCAGGACGCGACCTACGATATGAAGACTTCTGTATGGCGAGCGGACTTAGCGAGCTACGGCAACTCGGCTGACCACTTTGTAAATGGTGGCGGACAACAAGCAGCGGCTGCAACGCTTGGTGATGCCATTAGCTGTGACAGCCCACGAATGTATCAGGCAACACTGATTCGCCGGGCAGACATGACGCCCTGAGGGTAAGTGTCTGGTATTTAACAGGCAGCGCCCCGATTTCGGGGCTTTTTTTTGTGACATCGCGTCGCAATGGCGCCACATAAACCTCAACTGTAGGCAGTGACATGACCGTGATAAATAGACCATCTACTCTCATTATTGGCATCCTTACAGTTGTTTGGTCGCACATCTTGCTGGCTGACAACAACACCAACCCAAATGCGGAATTTCAAACAACGATTCAACTGACAAATGCTCTGGGAGGTTGGAAGCAAACCGGTATATTTTTAACTACTAACGACATGGTTGATGTGTCTGCGATCGGGAGCTGGGATGCAGATGGTCTAATTTTGGCACCTCGCCACGTGATTTGGTATCGAATAGGCGGCGATGGAGCCGCGCAGAACATACCATCGGATGACTTCCAACTTAGATCCGCTGGGACGGGCGAACTCGAACTGGCCATCCGTCCACCAGGCTTTTATTGGTTCGACGATGCGGGCACATTTCCAGGTGAGATGCTGGCTAGCCCACCGATGCCAGTGGGTTTTGACGTAACACTGACGACTCAAGCCAGTTTGGAAACAGATGCGACCGACAACGATCCACAATCCCCTGAAAACCAGCAGCATCAGCACATCGACGTGCCTCCCAAGAACTTTGACTATCTCCGTATAGTCGGTCAATCCAACGCATGGTCAGCAAAGACCATTGAAGGTCACTACGTAGTCACGGGTGATCCAAAAGACGATAGTGGGATTATTAAGTTGGCGGTGGATATTGAACTGACAGACACCACACTGTTTGCGTTTGACTGGAATTATGTGAATTTACCCGCTGCTGGCCCCGAAACACTCATTCCGGGTCACGACTATCTTAGTGTTGCCCTTGAGTTCGACAACGGACAAGACCTGACCTGGATGTGGAGCAAATACCTGCCAAAGGGAACGCATTTTCGCTGCCCTCTGCCGTGGTGGGACGAACGTGAAACACATTACGTATTAGAATCAGGCCAGGAAAACCTCGGGATGTGGCAGTCTCACAAGAGAAACGTTTTAGCCGATTACTCAGAGTCAATAAGCGGAGAAGCGCCAAAGCGGATAGTCGGCGTCTGGTTTATCGCAAATAATATTTTTGCGAAACAACCAGCTCTCGCCCGCTTCAAAGAGCTGAGCATTTCAGACAACGGCATCACCCTCTTTGAGTATTAGCATATCGAGGGCAGCCATCGTTTGGGGGACGAGTCGATATCGAGAACAGGTAGGCCCCGAAAAATAGGACATTCAGGTGCCAGTACCAAATTTGTGGGTTTGCGTTAAAAAACCGAGGAAGACATGCCATTTTCTACCCAAATCGAACTGCGTCCTCATGCAAACGAAAAGATCGCTGCTAAGGTGTTAGAACATGCTCATGACTTGAGGGGAACTGATCCTGGACAGTCGATGGAACTGCATGAAGCAGTGATCCGGTTAGTTGCTTTACCGATCAAAGACTGCAACAAAAAGATAAGAGGTATGAAGAAAATCTTGTTGACTGCATTACCTCAAGGAGAAGGTGGTTAATGGAGCGGATTTCGATACAACTTGATGATGGTGCCGAGCTATCGGCGCTTAGAAGTGGTGAGGGTCGACCTCTCATTATGATTCCGGGCTGGTCGCAGACGTCGGCGGAATGGAAAGGAACCGTGGAGTCACTGAGTGCTATTCGCAGCGTCATAGCACTGGACATGCGCGGTCATGGCGAGAGTGCAAAGCCCGAATATGGCTATCGTGTATGTCGTTTGGCGCAAGATCTTCACGAGACCATAAGCAAACTGGAGCTTGCAAACGTCGATCTCATGGGTCACTCGATGGGTTGCGCTGTTATATGGGCTTATATCGACTTGTACGGACAAGACCGCATCGGGGAGCTGGTGCTTGTTGATCAAGCTCCGTGCATGTTTCCTAGAGCAGAGTGGAGCCCCGAAGAGGTGTCTGAGTACGGCTGCTTCTATGAAAGCTCTGCTGATGTTGATGAGTTGGCTACTGGCGCATTGGATTGCGTGGATTTGGATAGCACTGTCGAATTTGTTAGAGGGTTTTTCACTCCCGATTTTCCCGAGTCGTCATTGCCGTTTATTGCGGAAGAAAACTTTAAATTTCCTAGGCACTTGGCGGCGCAACTACTTCGGGATGCCGCATTTGGTGATTGGCGAGATGTAATAAAACGAATTCGATGTCGCACCCTAGTTGTCGGAGGCGACGCATCTATCTTTACTAGCGCCTCTCAGCGCTGGATAGCAGCTCAAATCCCAAACGCTGAGGTAGAAATCTTTCCAGAGAATGAAGGTGGAAGCCACTTCATGTTCGCAGAGAATCCGGACAGGTTTAATTCTCGGGTATTGGGATTCTTAGCATCTTGATTGCTGCGACTTTTGATTTCTGTTGGGTCTCTGTTTGGGTGCTATCTGAAACAAAAGCTTAAGTTGCATATCGAGCGACGACAACAACACCAAATGAAAACCTCCGGTCAGTCCTCGACGCACCCGAGGCTCGACTCAGTGAGTGTTAAAAACGGCTTGAGGATAACGCAGGTTTCGATACCAAACTTTACACAGCGATGACGACTCCAGAGTTTGGTAGCCCAATAAATAGCCGTATGAACAGGCCAAGGGTAACATCACCTCACCGTGATTATCCCCCGTTAAGATGGTGCGGAAGGCGGGACTTGAACCCGCACAGCCATAGGCCACTACCCCCTCAAGATAGCGTGTCTACCAATTCCA
>CAJYAI010000042.1 GCA_913064725.1 uncultured Alteromonadaceae bacterium
TCGAAGCCCCAGAAGACCTCTTCAAAATGCGGCCATTTATTGTTGACGATGCGCCATACGAAGCCGGACTGAAATACTTTTCGTGTGAACTCTGCAAGGTAGCGGTCTGAGCCCAATCCGCTGAGATGCTCTTGGGTCGCAATGGTGGGTAGCAGACTCTCTACGACGTCGCTCCCGCCTTTTCTCAGGCAGGCGCGTTCGTACAGGTTGTCATAGTGTGGTCCATGCATGCGTTACAGTGTATCGCTTAATGGCCGTAGCGGTTGTTTTCGTGAACTGATGAGGCAGCCACATACGATGAGTGCTGTCCCCAAAAAGGTTCGGACACCGACTGATTCATCAAAAAACCACCAGCCAAAGAGTGCCGCCCATATGAACGCTGTGTACTCAACGGCGACCAGCTCTTGGGCTTGAGCTCGGCTGTAGGCAATCGACAAAGAGACCAGAGAAAGCACAGCCAGCAGTCCCGCCGCAGAAGCAGCGCTCCATTGGACTAAATCTGCAGGCAATGACAGGGCAAAGGGTGCGCCGATCGCAAGTACAGCTGTCATAATGACATTTTGATAGCAGGCGATTTCCAGTGGCTTCGCAACCAGGGCTTGTTTGCGTTGAAGGATCAAATTGAACGCATACATGAGCGCAAAGATGAGAATAGCAGCGACGCCTAACAGACTACTGTTTTCATCGACTTGAAACATCTCCTCCCCGGCGATGATCAATACACCACCAAACCCCAGAGCGGCCGCTAGCTTGGCGCCGGGGGTGATGCGTTCGCCGAGCATGGGCACCGCTAAAAAAAGCGCGATGATGGGTGCGACAAATGTCAGCCCAATCGCTTGGGCCAGCGGAAGCTGTGTCAGCCCCCAAAAAAAGAACAGCATCATGAAAGCCGTGAGCACACCCCGTATGACATGCAGTCTCAGCACACGTCCAGACGCAAACACTGGACGGCTGGGAAGATAAACGATGCTGGCAAACACTGCGCCCATCGCCGCTCGCCAAAAGGTCGCGCTGTAAGCACCCATAACCAATGCCTGAGCCTTCATCACCGCATCCATCATTGAGAAGAAGAAGATACCCAGACTGGCCATGGCGATGGGGAAGACTAGGCTCGCCCCTTCATATCTCTGCGAATGGGTCATAGAGGTCTTTGACTAAAAAGAGCAGTTATATACGAGACTTTAGAGTTCACGACTCGAGGCTATCAGCGACGTGCCACTGTGCAACTAGGGAGCGAAGCACGCTGACGAAGGCAATGGGCTCATCGAGCATGAGGTGGTGACGCGCGCCGGGAATGCTAATAAATGGAATGGTCTCGCCACCCTTTTCCCGTACGTAGTCAGCGGAATCGTCATCAAACAGGAGACTGTCCTGTCCATAAACGTAGGCTTTTCGCCCTGGTGCCGCAACAACAGCGTCGACCTGATTGAGTATGCGATCTTTCAGCGCGAAATCGCTGTCGAACACACTGGTGTCAAACTTCCAAGTCCATCCACCCTCAACCTCTTTCAGCGAATGATAGGCCATGTAATGGAATAGATATGGCTCACCGCAAGGTTGGTTTGGTGAGAGCACAAAACGCGATTTTGCCGCCTCATAGTCTGGGTAAATTCGATTCGGACGACTCGTGTCTGATCGCATCGGGCGTCCGCCCCCGAAATGGGCTTTCAGACGCTCGGGTCGTAACACCATCAGATCGCAGATAACGAGCCCGCTAAAAAGCTCATGAAAGTCGTTCATGGCTGCTAATCCAACGTGACCACCGTAGCTGTGGGCGATCACAATGGGCTTCATGGCGTGATCAAATAGACCGGTTTCTCGTGCCACATCGACCACTTCCTGCGCACGGATAGCGTCAGGGTAGGACGAGCGAACACCCGAGTCGCCCATGCCCGATAGGTCATAGGCAACGACGTGGTATTGCTCAGCGAGAAACGGCGCAATGAACGCCATACAACGTGCGTGGGCCAGAAACCCGTGCATCAGCAGGAGGGGTGGATTCGCTGGATCACCCCATCGGAAGTAGTGAACATCGCATCCTTCTGACGTTACCCAGCCCTCTTCACGAGGCACCTGCAACGCATCGACGAGCCACTGCGGCGCATCGGGTGCATCCGGTGGCAGCTCGGAGTTTAGGTCACAGATCTCGGTTACTGGGTTTTTCATCTTGTCGCGTCAATCCTGGAATTGTACTCATACGGGCGAAACCGGTTTTTGGTCGCTTGTTACCGGCGTATTTTTAATGGTGTTTTAGGCTGGAGAGAGCAGAATACCTGGCCCCCGTGCGTGCGCATGCTAAACGCTTAAGCGGGAAAAATCTCGCTAAATCGGGTTCGTTTTGGTGCTGATACGTCTTCGTCAGGTGGTGGGTTATGCCGATACAAGAGTGATGATTCAGGTGCGAACAAACGGCGGATAATTTTCGCCGACGTCGCTGTAAACATATTCCCACCCTTTTTCTTGCATTATCGCGCGGTGCTGCGGCCCCACCATGCCACCATCGCCGGTTTCGTAACCCACATCGCCTTGGAACAGTACCGCCATTTTTCCGCCGGCCTTGGTAAAGACCGGAAACACGTAGGGAGGGGAAATTTCCCTCTCGCCGGCCCTCATTTCAGCCGTTGTCGAGTAGCGCAGCAGGCTGAGTAGCGTGATGTAAGTCGGCGGAAGCATGCCTAATTCCCCCGCCTCATGCTGTGCTACCGCCGCCGCGACACCAATCCAAGAAAAGTCGTGGATCTCGCTGCCATCGATCGCTACATCACTATCAACCTCAATTGGCGCGGCAAATATCCATGTTTCGAAGCGTTTTGGCTCTACTACGGGCGTCGTCCAATGGCTGAGCTGTACCATCTTATCGATATCGGGTCGGAGGCCGCACTCTTCCTCCGCCTCGCGCGCCGCTGCAATGCGAGCGGCAACAGCGAGGTCGCCGCCTGCAGCCGTCATATCAGTACTCTCCAGTGCACCCCCTGGAAACACCCACAGGCCGCCGGCAAACATGAGCGCTTTATTTCGTTTTAACATCAACACTTCCATGCCGGTGGCCGTATCACGCAGCAGAACAACGGTACTGGCGGGTCGCGCCTTCGAAACTTCGGTCACCTGATTACTCCTAAGATTGTTAGGTAAAGGGGCAGTAGCTTTTAAGCAGACGTGTCGCCCAAACCCAATATGCTATTCGATCGAGCTGCGGATCAATGTCAGATCGGGCGTGATAACCGAGCCGACCGCGGCATGTGAGATCTGTGATCGCGGCAGCCCAAGCTTGCTAGCAATACTCTCGGCAGCAGCAATGCCAGTGCAATGGCCGCCCATCATCAGTTCTAGACCTGCATTGCCCAGCCACGCAGCTGTTTTATCCAACACCGATTGATCTGCTCGCCACAGATGAAAACCACCAACGATTGAGTAGACTGGCTCTTCTTTTACGGACTGCAAGACGGTGCCCGTGTTGATAAGGCCTGAATGGCCGCAGCCTGACGTCATCAGCCAGCCTTTGGGTGTCAGATAGCCTAATGATTGGTCGTCCGTGATGGTGTCGGCGACAGGACCAGCGGCACCCTCTACAAAAAGGCCTTTCGGGCCGTTGTATTTCTCTACTAGCCGAGGAACAGGACCTGTCAGCCACAGAGCGGGTGCGATTTCGGTGGGAGACTCGATCTCGATAAATGCGATTCCCCGCGCTTCAGCTGCTTCTCGAAATGCGGCGGCTGATGCGAATTCACCGGGGCCTACAAGGCGACCTTCAGCCGTCGTTCGTTGATCAAAAAAGCCGCGGGCGACATAAACTTTGCTGAGTGCATTAGGATTCTCTTTTCGAAAGTGGTCTCTGAGAATTATTAGGCCTCCCGTGTGGTCGCTGTGAAAGTGGCTCAGGACTACTTTTTCAGCGCGCGCGAGATCGACTTTCAAATGCAGCACATTGTGAAGCACGGTGTCACTTTTAAACCCAGTATCAAAGAGTACGGACTCGTCATCCCCCTCGAATACAGCCGAAAAACTCCACTCGCCAAGGCCACCGTAGTCCGAAATATTGGTGGCGAGCACGGTAACTTTGTAAGGGTTAGCTAAGACCAGTGAAGGCAACAAAAAACAGATAGCGACGCACAATCGCAACATAGGTTTTCCTCAAGCAGCACTGGTGACTTAGTCTACGCGATTGGCTGCAGTTTCAATACGGCTGACATTCTCAGACTGTAGAAATTTCAACTTCAAAGTATCGCCGTCCTTGACGACTAGCGCGCTCTCTAGCCACAGATTTGTCTGCTGGCGTAATGCGTCGGGTTTATCCTGATCGGGGAATAAAAACACTCCGTCATTTTGATAAAAAATATGTGCCGAGCTCTGATCGCTTGTAACCGTGTAGTTTGAAATCACCCAATCTGTTGCATGCCAGTCTGCATAGTTGGCAGACGCAAGGAACGCTTTAAATTCGGATAAGGTAAAACGCTGACCCATTTCGAAAATCACAAAGTCGTCTGTGACCAGCGCCTCAAGATCACCATTGCCGTAAGCCTCGACCGATAGTGCTGAAAAAAACGCCTCGAGGGTCTTTACGGCATCTTTTGAACTGATCTGTGCCTGCGCCGACGTTGACCCGATAAGGGCCAACGACAGCAAAAAAGCGCACGGAAAGCGCTTCAGCAGGTTGGTAAACAGGTCGTAAGAGAGTGTTCTCATCGATCTGACTTATTTTACGACGGTTTGCGAAGTGCCAGCTCCACCCTGTAAGGGTGACCAGTGAGCGGCTTTGATTCGCCATTCGCCGTCTTCCTTTACAAAAGCCTGGGTGACCCGTGTGCGATAATTTGGCACGGCGGGTAGTCCCTTGGGCTTCATTGATGCCTCTTGGTAGTAGTGGGCCACCGCGGCTTGACCTTCGACCAAAACAACCACTTCAATGTGCTTTACGGATCCCGAAAAATACTCAAAATCCGAGACATCGTTACCGGGTTGAATCGTATTGAGCAGTCCTCCGCTCGAGAAGAATTCCCTAGATCCGTGCTTCGATATGCGATTTGGGTCTTGGCTCAATTGCTCATTGGTGTACGCAATGTTCGCCTCTACTAAACTGCGTATTTCCGCTTCAGTACTGGCCTTCGCTATACCTGTTCCTAGGCTAAAAAGTAAAAATAGAGCGAGATGCTTAATGTTCATTGTATGGTCCCTTACTGGTATTAGGTTGGTATTAGGTTGGTATTCGGTTGAAATCGAATCTGCTTAAAGAACGTTTAATCAATTCACTTTAGGACATAGGCTCGTACAATGAGCTCACGATCCGCAGGGCGAAATGTAATGACATCGAGGTTGAATGTCCCATCATTGATCGCGACGATATTTCGCATTGTGAGGGTTCCATCGATCAACTCCCAGCGGCCGGAGAAGCTGCCGACGGCAATGTCATTACCTACCGCGCCGCGTCCGGAGCCCGTGACTGCGCCGCTGCGCCGACCCTCATCGTACGTCAAGCGGTAGGTGACGTAGACACGACCATAAACGCCCATGTCGCCCTCAGCTGTGATCACAGTCTCTTCATCGCCCAGCGCGAGCGAGGTCATGTTCATCGTCGCGTCGGCTTGGCGCTTTTCAAGCGTCATTGCGTCCGCGTGTACGGTAATGGAAAGAAATGCCGCGATAACGCCTACGAGTAACTGCTTCATGGTTTGAGCTCCAAACTGTGTTGAGTGTGTGACCGTTAGAGTAGTGCCTGTTGCGCAGATCGCCACTTTTTTGATTTTGTGGGGAAAATAAAGCTCACAAACGATGATCAATCGATGCCTTCTGCTCGCCTCTCACTGGGTACTCGAAAGCGATCAGCACTGAGTAATCGAAGCAATAAATTAGAAGGACTGATAAATACTGCTCGAGTACCGGGCAAATTGGCGTCCAACTTCTTACTATGGTCTACACTGCAAAGGTTTCGTCATGCGGGTCGGTTGTGCTGATGGCGGTGGGCTTGGGTGCGCGGCGCGTATCGTGATTTGCGATGGTTCAAGGAGTAGTGAGTGATGTCAGTTGATGCAGAGCGTCGTGATAATGAGATGATTTCCTCCTCGTCGAGCGGGCTGTCGGGGCTATTGAGTTCGGTCATCAATGCCGGGCGAGATATTTTGGCGCGTCGACGACAAACATCGATGGTTGCTCCTTCCAGCGACTTATTGGCCAAAAGTACGCAGCTCATACATCATCGCGGTGAAGCCTCTGGCCTGGCATTGGCCTGCGAGGTGGTGGCTGATTATCAAGCGCTCGACAAGTCAAACCGACGAGCGTTTTTTGAGGCGCTCGCGCGCGATTTTGCTGCCGATCGCGAGGCTGTGATCGCTGCGGCTGAGCGCTATAAAGAGGATGCTTCTGAAGTAAATTTAGGCGCATTGTCGCGTGCTGCTGAGGCTCCGCGTGTGAAGTTATTCCGACGCATGAATATGGCACCTGAGGCCACGCCCGTATTGGTCAAAATGCGTGCTGCGATGATCGAGGATCTGAAAGCATTGCCCGAACTTCGCGCAGTGGAGACCGATCTCAAGCACCAATTTATTTCATGGTTCAATCGCGGGTTTTTAGAGCTACGTGTTATCGATTGGAACACACCTGCATCGATTCTCGAGCGCATCATTCAATACGAGTCCGTGCACGCCATACAGGGCTGGAACGATTTACGATCGAGACTCAGCGGCGATCGGATGTGTTTTGCCTTTTTCCATCCCGCCATGCCGGATGACCCCTTGGTTTTTGTTGAGGTGGCGTTGACCGCAGGGATTCCGAGCGCTGTTGCTCCGCTGATAGAAAATGCCGATGTAGTCGATGACGCTCAGCGTCTGGATACGGTAGTTTTTTATTCGATCAGCAACTGCCACCCCGGCCTAGCTGGCGTCTCCTTCGGTAACTTTCTGATTAAGCAGGTCGTGGAGGAGGTGGGGAAACGATTTCCAAAAATGAAGCGCTTCGTGACGCTATCACCGGTCCCGGGATTTTGCCGTTGGTTGGCAAAGCAAGACACAGACATTGATCTTGATGAGATGCGATCAATGGCAAGAACTGACAGCGCGAAAACGGCTGATGCGAGACGCGACGCGTTACTGACAACCTGTGCTCACTACCTTGTAAAAGAACGCCACGACAACGTAGCGCTTGATCCCGTTGCGCGTTTTCATTTAGGCAACGGTGCCAGCCTGCACGCTATACACTGGGCTGCAGATCTCAGTGATAAGGGGCTTCACCAATCGGCAGGTTTGATGGTGAATTACCTCTACGATTTGAGCAGCATCGAAGAAAATCACGACAGTTACTTTGATCAGGGTGAGATCGCGACATCGCGCGAGGTTTCGAAGCTATTGGCTTAGGCAGCTGCAGTTACAACAGAGGTGATTTTTATGAAGCAAACGCATTCGACAGTTAGGTTTTTCATTTTCTTAGGATTGGTCGTGTCTAGCTTGGCGCAGGCAAAAAATGCGGTGGACATAGCCCGAGATCATCACCAGAAAAATGCGGTGCGGATCGTGTCGGAGTTCCGCGATTTTCTGGCTATTCCCAATGTTGCCAGCGATCTAGGCAATATGATGGACAATGCAGCCTTCATTGAGGCCTATGTGGGCCGACGTGGGTTTACATCGAAAGTTGTTACAGCGGGAGGTGCACCCTATGTCATAGCGGAGAAAGCGGGCTCTGCCAGCGCGCCAACCGTCTTAGTCTATGCGCATTTCGATGGGCAGCCGGTCATTCCCAGTCAGTGGTCCTCGCCGCCATTCGAACCTACCTTGTGGACGGATAACCCCTTGCAAGCAGATGCTCGATCGCTGTCTTGGGATCAGGAGCAGTTTGATCCCTCGTGGAGAGTTGTTGCGCGCTCCGCTGGAGATGACAAGGCGCCAGTCATAGCATTGATGGCAGCAATTGATGCACTCGAGGCCGCAGGTGCAATGCCTGACATTACGGTAAAGCTCATATTGGACGGAGAGGAGGAGCGGGGTAGTCCTACGCTCGCTGGTATTTTGGAACAGGTAGCTGATGATCTCGTGGCTGACATTATGCTGTTTTGCGACGGGCCAATGCACCAGTCAGGACGACGTCAATTGGTTTTGGGGGTTCGGGGTAGTATGACAGTAGACCTAAAGACCTTTGGACCAAATCGCCCCTTGCACTCTGGTCACTATGGCAATTGGGCACCCAATCCAAACGAAACCTTAATGAGGCTACTTCTCTCGCTAAAAGACGACTCGGGTCGCGTTACTGTCCAGGGGTATTCTAATTCCGTGACTCCTGTATCCGAACTTGAGAGTACGGCGGTCGCGGCTATGCCGTCTGTCGATGCGATCCTAAAGAGCGAATTGGGACTCGGTGACAATGAGGTTGAAGGGGAGCGTCTCGAGGCAGCTATTATGCGCCCTGCTATTGTTGTGCGGGGTATTTCGGGTGGCGGTGTTGGCGACAAGGCACGAAATATTATTGAGCCCTATGCTGAAGCATCCTTGAATTTGAGGCTGGTGCCGGGTCAGTCACCACCGGCGCTTCTGGCGGCACTCAAGGCGCACTTTGAAGGTATGGGAATGGTGGTATCCGATACCTCGCCCAGCCCTGAAAACGCCCGTGAACGTCATTTGCAAATGGTCGCACGCCCCGGTGGCTACCGGGCCTTTAGAACAGCCATAGATGCCGATGTCGTGGGCGACTTAAAAGTCATACTAGATGGCCTTGGTGATCAAGAGACCTTAATTACACCGACGATGGGTGGCTCGCTACCAATCTACTTATTCGAAGATAATTTGAACGCGCCCATTGTCATTCTGCCTGTGGCAAATCATGACAATAATCAGCACGGCAGAGATGAAAATCTCCGCTTGCGCAATTTGTTCGATGCTATCGAGATGTATGCGAAGGTCTTATCAGGGTTGGCGGATAAAGGACCGTAGCACTAGACCGATTAAAAGCCCGATCGCTAGCGAATGGCCGGCCAATTGGTACGATCCTACTTTTCAATTTCGGCGGTCTGACCATAATCTTGGGCCTCGTCCTGATATCGCTCAAACCACGCCAGGATATGATCTACTTTGGTAATGAGTCTTGACGGCCTGCTAGCAATGCCGTGAGAGGTATCGGGCAACCGGACCATGGCTGAGTCTACTCCCCGCAGCCGCAAAGCTTGGTAAAATTGTTCTGTTTCCGATATCGGCGTGCGTCGGTCTTCTTCTCCGGTGATTAACAGCGTGGGCGTTATTACATTGCCGACTAATGACAGCGGTGACCGCTTCCAATAATGGTCTAGGTGCTCCCACGGAGGGCCGGGAAATTGCCGATAAATTTGTCCAACCATGGAGTCTGCAGTGAGAGTTTTGCTAATCCAGTTGATGACAGGTTTTGCAGCGACAGCTGCATTAAAGCGATCAGTTAAACCTATCGCATAAGCGGCTGCGATTCCGCCGGCGCTGCCGCCAGTGATGAAGAGATTTTGTTCGTCGACCATCCCTCTTTCAATAAGTGCGTCAATGCCAGACATATGATCGGCAAAGTCTTCCGTACTGGCGTATTTGTATTGCAGGAGCAGTGCAAAATCCTCTCCATAAGAGAGACTGCCTCGATGATTATCGTAGAAAACGATGTAGCCTGCGGCCGCCATTAGCTGTAGCTCAGCCGAAAAGTGCGGCCCATAAGCGAGATGAGGGCCACCGTGAATTTCTAAAATCAAAGGGTATTTTTTTGTCGGGTCAAAATTGGGAGGTGTGATGTACCAGCCCTGAATTTCCTGTCCATCAAATGACGACCGGTAAACGATTTCGCGGACCTGACCGAGCGAGCGATAGTCGAGTAAATCGTCATTGAGTGCTGTGATGACCCTAGTCTTCTTATCACTCACAATGGCAACATCGCTTGGCCGGTCGGGACCACCCTTCGTAAAGGCTATGACACCATTAGACATGTGAAACGAGCCAGAGAGGTAGGGACGCCCAATACTGGTGCCGCCAAGCTTGCTCGCGACGTCAGTCACTTTTTTTTCGAGAGTAATCTTTCGAATATACCGTTCACCGCGCTCATCAAAGGTAAAGTAAATCGCCTTGCCGCTGTCCGACCAGCGTATGTTTGACGCGTCGCCGTCCAGAGTGTCCGTCAATACACGCATCGCATTAGTCGAGAGGTCCACAAGGGCAATGCGCTCGGGTGTAAATGCGAGGGGGCGACTCTCTGTGTAATTAAATGCCAGTGTTTTGCCATTTGGCGAAAGTGCCGGGGAGCGCTCGGTGCCTGGATACTGCGTTAGTTGGCGCAATATGCCCTCAGCGACCGAAACAGAGAAAATATCAGCTTCATCACTTCGTAACTCCCAATCCTCTGCGCGATCGGCAGAAAAGAATATCGCGCGGCTGTCGGGTGACCAGGCAAGCTGTCCATAGTGATTGAAGTCGCGCTGAGTTAGCTGGCGTGCGACCCCGCCATCAGCAGGAATAACAAAGACATGCCGGTATGAGGGTTCGACAATACCTCTGCCATCATACTGGTAGCGGGTTGTGGTGACGGTAACGGGTGCCTTGGCCCAAATAGCACCATCGGGCACCTTGCGCTGCTTGGCAATGGATTTGCTTGGCTTCTTTACCGACATGGTGAACGCCAACCATTTTCCATCAGGCGACCAAGCGAGATCAGAGGGACTTTGCTGCACCTGTGAGATCACCGCAGTCTGTTGACTATGCACCCAATGGATGTGAATTTGTGATGAGTCGCCCTCGCTCGAGATAAAGGCAACTCTGTCTCCGTCGGGAGACCAGCGTGGCGACGCACTGCGACCCGATGTGGTCGTTAAGGGGCGATGATCTGTCCCATCCGCCGACACCTGCCAAAGACTTGAGCTCGTGGCATCACGCATAACATCAAACCCGCGGCGAACATACACAACCGTTGTACCGTCCGGGGAAACCTGAGGATTTGACGCCCACTCAAGCTCAAACACGTCCATAGCATCGAACGTCATCGCCTGCTGTGGAAGCTCAGCACCACTCGTCGAATCGATACGCATCAAACAGGCCATAAAAGCGATCAAATAGGGTAGTGGGCGGATAGTTTGGGCTCGCATCAAATTACTCTCATACTGTTGTGGTGGCTGGGATAGATAAGTATGCCGAACCTCAATACTATCCGCGCTGGCTAATTAATAGACGCTATAAAAGTGGTTAACGCAATAAAAGTGGTTAACGCAATAAAAGGCAGACACAAAATGCCCATTTTCGTGGTGGATTTTAGTTAGAGGTGCAGTGGAATTCAGCAGCGTTACGATGGCGGATGTGGGTGCGTCGACGGGGAGAGCTGCTTAGAGAATGGTCGACTTTTTTATTAGCCTTCATTTGCACTAGCAGATGTTTGAAACAATGCATTGATTTAGTAGTGAGAGAGCTGGGCATCACCGTCGAGTTGTTGATCTCGGGACCTGGGTAAGCCCAACCGCCGAGCACTAAATCAAATTAGTTTGTCTCAACCTTTGTTTGGGCGACCGCCAAGCGGGTGCTCTTAGCATTGCTCAAGCCCGAGCTATTGGTTAGTTTCAAATTCTGGTGTGCACTCTCGCTTTTTGGTCAGTGCGCATTATCACGGTGTTAAGCCGGAGCAGGGAATGAGGAGTTCTTAGTGTTGCCATCAGATAGTGAATTTGGGCAACTTACAAAGCTGGCGTTTTGGCAGACACCCGCAATCACAGGTTTGTATCGCCTGCCGGCTCATTCGCCGCTGCACAGTTATCGATCGGCCGAAAATGCCTTAAAGTGCATCACTGATGACTGTCACAGGTCGCTCGACGGCGCTTGGTCTTTCGAGTTATACGCGTCTCCCACTGATGTACCCGATGAGTGGCCTGCGATCGATAAGCTGAACTCGGTGATCGAGGTGCCAGGTAATTGGCAGCTTCAGGGTTTTGATCGACCCGTTTACACCAACGTGAAATATCCGTTTCCTGTTACACCGCCACGTGTCCCAGACGACAATCCTACTGGCTGCTATCGCCGCTCATTTGATCTCAGCGAGCGGGATCTGTCTGAGCAGATTCGCCTCATGTTTGATGGCGTGGATAGCGCGTTTTTTGTCTGGGTGAACGGACGCTTGGCTGGCTATTCACAGGACAGTCGATTATGTGCGGAGTTTGATATCAGCTCGGTTGTGCACGCTGGCAGGAACGAACTCGCTGTCATGGTGCTGAGGCTGTGCGATGGGAGCTATCTCGAAGACCAAGACATGTGGAATCTCTCGGGGATTTACAGAAGCGTTCATTTACTGTTGAAACCGGTGGCACACATCAGCGATCTCAGGGTGACGGCAACGCTCGATGACAATTATTCAGAAGGCGTTCTCCAGGCAGAGGTCCTGTGCAGTCATTGCCTCGATGGACAGGTCGGGCTCGACTTATTTGACGCTCAGGGGCTTAAGGTTTTGTCCCATCGGCAGCGAATTGGGACGGCGCTCATCGATGAGCGTGGGCGATACAAGGACCGTACTCGAGTGGTGCTGACGGTGCCGTCTGTTCAGGCTTGGAGTGCCGAAATCCCCAATCTGTATCGTCTAGTGGTGTCGCTGATAGACGCTTCAGGTGCACTCCTAGAGTGTGAAGCCACCGATAT
Source organism: uncultured Alteromonadaceae bacterium (assembly GCA_913064725.1). GTDB lineage: Bacteria > Pseudomonadota > Gammaproteobacteria > Pseudomonadales > Halieaceae > Luminiphilus. The sequence goes on from CAJYAI010000042.1 coordinate 12,594, forward strand.
CGGTTTTCGTACGGTGGACATCGTCGATGGGCAATTGCGGTTAAATGGACAGCCATTATTAATAAGAGGGGTGAACAAGCACGAGCATCACCCTGAGACCGGGCATACCGAATCACTTGAGCAAGTCGAAGCCGATATACGGCTTATGAAGCAGCATAATTTCAATGCCATCCGCTGTTCCCATTACCCGCATCAACCGGGTTTTTACGATCTCTGCGATCGGCTGGGAATGTATGTGGTTGATGAGGCCAATATTGAGACCCACGGGCTGACTCCGATGAGTCTGCTGTCGGATGACGATGCCTGGGCCAACGCCTATTTGGAGCGGATGAGTCGCATGGTGCGGCGGGATTTTAATCATCCCAGCATCATCATCTGGTCGCTAGGCAATGAATCGGGGTATGGCGCGCATCACGAGGCGATGTATGCCTGGACGCGCAAGGCAGACCCATCTCGGCCGATTCAATATGAAGGCGGTGGTGCAGACACCGCGGCGACCGATATTATTTGCCCAATGTATGCGCGCGTCGATGATGATATGCCATCACCTTACGGACGCCCGGCGTATAGCATTCAGCGATGGGCGGCACTCCAAGAGGATCTGGGCGAGTCAGCGAGGCCAGTCATTCTCTGCGAGTACGCCCACGCCATGGGAAACAGTCTCGGCAACGTTTCTGATTATTGGGATGCCTTCCGGTCTAACCCCCGCCTGCAAGGCGGCTTTATATGGGATTGGGTCGACCAAGGCTTATCAAAATACGATGATAATGGTGTTCATTACTTCGCTTATGGTGGTGATTTCGGCGATACCATCAATGATCGCCAGTTTTGTATTAACGGGCTGGTTTTTCCCGATCGACAGCCGCATCCCTCTCTTTTGGAAGCCAAGCGTGTTCAGCAACCGTTTGTGTTCAGCGTATTGGACACTAACGAGTCCGTATCGATCACTGTTACCAGCGAGCACCTCTTTAGATCAACCGACAACGAGCGATTGAACTGGCGATATGGATCATTGTCGGAGACCGTCGCCTCAGGGTCACATGATATTGTTATCAAGCCGGGCGATAGTGTAACCGTCACACTCGACTCACAACTAAGCGTGTTTGAAAGCGCCGCCGATCGAGTCTTAGATCTATGGATAACCGTGATTGAAGCGACGCCCTCCTTGCCTAAGGGTCATGAGGTAGCTCGGCACCAAGCGCTATTGGCAAGTGCCGAGCCCTTGGCCGATCGCGACTCATCTCCTGCGATGGTGAGTGCCCAGGATGACAGCATTGGCGTGGTCGCTGGTGGCGTGTGCTGGACCTTAGATACCGATACGGGTTTTATCTCTGGATGGGATCATCAGGGCAGCGCACTCATCGCCGACGCATTGTCGGATTGCTTTGTCCGAGCGCCCATCGACAATGATATTTGCAGCAGTGAAGTCGACAATCCCTCGCCGGATGCGTGGCTTGCCGCATGGCAAAAAGCGGGATTATTTGATCTTGAGCACCGTTGTCGGGGCGTTGAGGTGCATGGCAATGTCGTGATCAGTCAGCACGAGTACACCGGTGCGCAAGGGGTGCTTATTCGCTCACAGTGGACTCATCGTTTTGATGCAGATGGAGCCGTTCGCATCGACGTCGCTGTCAGCAGGGAGGTGCCTGATTTGCCATTGCCTCGGGTCGGTGCGCGACTCCTGCTGGCTCAAAAGCCAGAATCAGTGGCGTGGGTTGGTCGCGGCCCGCACGAAAATTATCCCGACCGAAAGACATCGGCTGATATGGGTATCTGGTCCTGTTCGCGCCAAGCCATGCAGACACCTTATATATTTCCCAGTGAAAATGGATTGCGCTGTGATGTTCAACTGGCGCAGATAGGTCAGGTTCAGATCGAGCGTCTGAGAGAGAGTTTTGCCTTTTCGGTTAGCGATTTCGGTGTGGACAGCCTCATGAATGCCCAGCATACCCATGAGCGGGAAGAGCAGGACGCATTACATCTTCACATTGATGGATTTCACATGGGCGTCGGTGGCGATGATTCGTGGACGCCGAGTACCCGTCCTGAATATCTACTCAATGCCAGAGAGTTCAGCTGGTCTTTTAAGTTGAGCGTGAGCGATGAGGGGCAGGCGTTGGAAGCGTTAGCAAATACGAGACAGACAGAGCGATGAGCACTTCGGTGCCGGTCCCAATGGCGCTAAAAACCAAATTCAGTTAAGGGCTGGGTGCGCTGGGTAAAGACCTCGCCTGCGCCATCGTTTATCTATGTTTAATGCATTACTACACCGATGTTGCAGATGTACCCGCTGCATTTCTCACTCACCGATAGGGCAGCTTGCGATCTCAGCGGTGCATTAGGCGTCTCGCCGCAACCGTTGCGCGTATAAGCTCGGCCAGTGTGGCAGCGTCAGTCTCTGGGGCGGCTTAAAATGTCGTTCGTAAATACGACGATAATTTTTCTAGGCCCACCTTGATTGTGGGTAGGTCATTAGCGAAGCCCAGTCGCGCGTAACCCTCCATATCGAAGGCATCACCGGGTGTCAGCATGACGCCCGTTGTCTGGACAAGGTCGATGCAGAACTCTCTCGATGTGATCGGAATGTCTAGCTTAAGCATGGCCGTCGTACCGGCCCGGGGTTTTACCCAACTAACGCGCGGCTCATTATCAATCCACGCCTCAACCACCGCGAGATTTTCCCGCGTAATGCGCTGACTTCGCGCCAATATCTGTTCCGCATTTTCCAAGGCCATGGCAGCAAAGTGATCGTTGATCATGCCGACCGATATGGTGTCGTAATCTCGATGTATCAGAATGTCTTCGGTGAGTTCTTTGGGTGCCACCACCCAGCCAATACGCAGGCCCGCCAGCGAGAAAACCTTCGACATGCCTGCCGTGCTGATGCCTTTATCATACAAATCGGCGATGGATGGGACCATGCCATCACCCTTTTGCCCGGTACCTCTATACACTTCATCGCACAGCAGGTAGGCCCCGACAGAATCGGCAATCGATACAATGTCTTCGAGCATTGGGCGCTCAATGAGGGCGCCAGTGGGATTATTTGGATTGGTCAGCGCAATCAACTTGGTTTCAGGTGTCACTAGCGCACGAAGGTGATCGAGATCGGGCAAAAATCCGTCCTCCTCCCTTAGACCTAGTGTCGTTACCGAGGCATCAATGCTCGCAGGGATCGAATAGTGCTGCTGATAGGTGGGTGTCACTGCGACCACGTGATCACCACGCCCAACGAGTGCCTTATGGACCAACATGTTCGCAGCGATGGTGCCGTGGGTGATGATGATGTCATCGATATGTGGCTTGGTGTAGAGAGCTGCGATGGCGGTCCGCAGTCGCGGCGAGCCGACGATATCACCGTAACCGAGCTTCATGGGTAATAGATCGGAGAGGTCTTTGCCGGTGCGTCCCGACAGCGCAAGTAGCTCATCAACCGTAATGCTGGCGACGCAGGTTTCAGCCAAGTTATACGTGCACTTGGTTTCCCACTCATTCATCCAGATTTCAACTTTGAAGGGCTCAATAAACATCACTCACTCCCAATTTGGAACGCAGCTGCACGACATCTACCGGATCGCCACCGACAGATAAGAGTTTACTATGGATTGTGTGAGGAGTTCAGTGAACTAAGGTGGTGCTTAATACAGCGGTGAGCTACTCCATACTTGCATGCTCGTTGCGTCTGCCCACTGGCTTAATTGCAGCATTAAAATTTCATAGAACATCGCGTTTGCAATGAGGAAGCAACTTGCTATCGCGGCGATGGTCGCCATGGTGATAGCCCTATTAAGTATGTCTGCGTTCATATTTTTCGGCCTGTTTTTATTTTGGCTCTCCTACAGTAAAGCACCAAGATACGCAGAAGCGCAAATTTTTCTTGTGCGCGCTTATGTCATCTCAACATGCGCTCGCACAGAGTGCCCATGCCGACAAAAACAGGCTAAAAGATATGCCCACACTATGCTGTTTTCTGACGCGAGATTTCAGTGTCGCGAAGCGCTCGGCGCATAATTTTGCCCGTCGTGGTCATAGGGAGCTCGCTTACAAACTCAATGAGTCGCGGCACCTCGTGTTTCGCTAAATGGGTTTTTACTAGCTCTTTTAGTTGATCTGCGAGTAGCTCGCTTGGTTGCGCAGTCTCAGCGAGGACAATAAAGGCCTTGATAATCTCGCCACGTGTCTCGTCGGGTACGCCGACAACCGCGGCAAGCTGTACGTCGGGGCTTTTCAGCAGACAATCTTCAATTTCGGTAGGCCCAATGCGGTAGCCCGAGCTCGTGATCACATCGTCAGTCCTGCCATGAAACCACAGGAAACCGTCCTCATCTCGCTCACCCAGATCGCCTGTCATCATCCAGTCGTTAACAAACTTCGCTTCGGTCGCCTTGGGATTGTCGAGGTAACCAGTAAACATGGCGGGGTGAGGTCGTTTGATGGCTATATTGCCTTGCACGCCCGATGCAACCACCTGCCCATTGTCATCGACAATGGCACACACCGAGCCGGGCATCGCTTTCCCAAGGGATCCATGACGTACCTTCATGAGCCTCGGGTTAGTGCCAATCATGCCGTTGCACTCGGTTTGCCCAAAACCTTCGCTTATGGTGAGGCCAAATCGTTCATCCGCCCAAAGTGCCAATTCCTTACCAACAGCCTCGCCACCGCTCAGGACAACGCGTAGGTCGAGTTCTCTAGAAGCCTCGGCATCGATCTGTCGCATAAGTTTGAGTACGGTGGGTGTAAGCAGCGATACGGTGATCTTATGATCGCCGAGAATGCGAAAGGCCTCCTGAGCGTTAAAGCCCTTCATATCGGTCGATACGACCTTGCAGCCGGAATACCAGCCGATCAATAAGATGTTGATAAGCCCGGCGATCCAGGCCCAGTCTGCAGGTGACCACAGCGCGTCGCCTGGCCGAGGACCGTAGTCATAGTAGTACTCAAAGAGGGGCTTATTTCCCAGCAAAATGCGGTGAGGCATCAAAACGCCTTTGGGCTGACCTGTTGTACCTGAGGTGAAGCTAATCCATGCGGTTTCTTCACTGTGCGTTCTTACATTTTGAAACGTTTCAGCCTGCCCTTTAAGTGACGACCACAATGGCATCGCCTTGGTTGGCGATTCTTCATCGACGACAATGACCTGCAGCAGGGAGGGGCACTGCGCCTCAACTTCCTGTACTTTGGCTAGGTTGGCACTATTTGTTATGCAGACCTTGGCATCTGTTGCCAATAAACGGTGTTTGATGGCGTCGGGACCAAATAAAACTGATGCTAGGCAGGACACAATGCCCGATTTAAAGCAGGCAAGATGGGAGATCGCGCACTCAGGCGACTGGGTCAGCATGACGAGTACGCGGTCACCGCGGTGCAGCCCGAGGTTTGTCAGTAGATTCGCAAGCTGATTGGACGAACGTTTTATTTGAGAAAAGGTGTAGTCGGTCGTTGAGCCGTCATAGGCCTCGTGCGTCATCGCAATACGACCGGAGTCATCCGCCCATCGGTCACACACGGCGTCCGCTATGTTGAAATACTCGGGAATATCCCAAGTGAACTGCTCACAAATTCGTTCGTAACTGTCGCCGACAGGAAGGTCCATAGACTGCTCCTTTTCTTATCTGAGGCGACTCGATATAAGGCGCCTCTCAATAATACAAAGCGCCTCTCAATCATATAAAGCGCCTCTCAATCGATGCCGCACTGCAACTTGTCTTCGGGCCGCGTTATCGCGTCAATCTCATTCGCTTGATGCCCTAAAACTAAGGTTGCTAGCCAAAGCGTTCTCGCCGCTTTTTAAAAGCCGCTTTCACACCGTCTTTGCGTAAGGTGCGAAAGAAGTCCTTAAAACTTTCAAACTGATGATAGATCGCGTCCAGATCTGCGCCGCGTCGCACCGAGGGCTCCATGCCCATGTTCTCAAACCAAGTGTTTGATACTTCCTTGAGAATAGACAGGTTGTCGCTGGGTGCTCGCGCAATATGTGCTGCGGTCTTGGCAACCCGTTCGTCGAGCTGATCGTGCGGTACCACCTCATTAACCAAACCAATTTGCTGGGCCTCATGGGCGGGAATGAGTCGCGAGGTATAGAGGAGTTCCTTCGTCTTGCGGTAACCAATGAGCATGGGCCAGAACATAATCGATGGAGGAATGCCCAAGTCACGTCCCGCGGGGTGTCCGAAGCGCGCATGCTCGCTCACGATAGCGAGATCACAGACACCGAGTAACTCCCCGGCACCCGATAGGCAGTCGCCCTGTACCTTAGCAATGAGGGGTTTCGGGTAGCGCCACAACTTCATCCAGTAATCGACAATAACGTGCACATCATCTCGGTCTTTCCTGATATCGACATGATCATCGAAGTTGGCAGGGTATTGAGAGGTTATCCAATGTGCCTCGCGCAGGTCGTAACCCGTTGAAAAGGCCTTCCCGGCCGCACCGATGACGATGACACCCACGCTGTCATCGCGAAGCGCACGGTCCAAAACACTATCGATTTCGTTGAGCACCTGCCACGACAAAGGATTAAGGTCATCGGGCCGATTTAGCGTGATAGTGAGAACACGATCATCTTGCTCGGTCAGGATCATAGTGAATTCGCTCATGTGGCGGACCTCCCTTGCGCTAATCGTTGTTGCGTAAAACAGCATTTACCAATGCACGTGCTTATTTTTAGCGGTGTTTATTCGACATTGGTGACCCGTAATAGAGGTAATAAGCTAGCGAAACACAGGGCAAAAAGATACTCAGGGCGGTTACCGACGGACCAAACTGATTAACGCCCGTCTGGGCACGTTGTCATGACGGCACTTCTTGCCCGATCGCAGGCTTTACTGTCAAACGCCGTGCTGCCCATTTTTGTTTTTAGCTTAAAACCGGAACGGCTACGTCGTAGGCGTAAACGGTGGCCGACCGTTTCTCTAAGCAGGCCTCTTTTTCGGTTGATTCTGCAGACGTGACGAATAACGTACAGCCATCGTTACCACCTAGGGCGCAAGCAATCGCCATGCGACCAGTATCGATGCTGTCGCTCACTGCCCCGCCTTCTAGCATACGTAACACGGCGCCTGTCGTTGGCGAGGCAACCCATATGCCCTCATCGGCATCGACACAGATGCCATCTGGGACAGCGCCTTCGGGCAGCTGCGCCCAAAGCCGTCGATTAGTCAACGCTCCGCTCGGCGCAATATCAAAGGCAGTTAAGCAGCCACGATAGGTTTCGGCGACTACAAGCGTTTTACCGCCGCTTAGCAGTGCCATACCGTTAGCAAAGAGGAGCTCATCTGCCGCCGCATGGACCGAGCCATCAACATCGATCCGCGCCAGTGTGCCGGGGGTTATTGCTTCGCCGTGCTGGAAATCAAATCCGAAGTTACCAACCCATGCACGACCTGCGGGGTCGACCAGCATGTCATTAATACGTCGCTCCGCGACTCCAGAGACATCAGCGTATGGGCTAAGCCCTGACGATTCAGACCATCGGTAAACGGTCTTATCCAGCATCGACGCAACGAGCAGATCGCCGCTGGGTAGCCAACCTAGGCCAGACGGTTGCTCGGTAACCGTTACTATTTTTTGGGGTGAGTCGCCAGGGACGACTCGGAACACGGCCTTGTCGTAAAAGTCCGAGAACCAGAGCGCCTGCTGATGCCAGCGAGGCCCCTCGATAAAGGTAAAACCCTGACAAATTAGCCTTCCGTCTTTCATCGTTATCAAACTCCAACGTGTTTATGGCGGATCTGTGCCTGCTCGCGTCGGATGTCATCGCAGAACTGACGCGAGAAGCACTTATCTTGTTAAAGCCTATAGTGTCCGCATAAGGCGCGCTACCAGCCCTTTTTTTACCGTCTGGTCTGACATTGACCAGCCGCATCGCCCGTGGGGTTGGTTTGGTAGTCCAGTGATGAGCTTGTAGCCAAACTCGGTCGAGGCTGGCAGAGGTCTGTGTGAAATACGCGGTTACTGGCGTTAGACTTACTCAGCGCCACCAAACATCTTTTGGCTCACAAAATGAAGGAGGTCCCAGTGGAGCTGTCGTATTTTCAGTTGTTGCAGATGGTCGATGTGAGTATCAACCGACTCGAGTCTGTTTTTCAGTTCTGGCTAAGCGCGACGTTTGCGGCCATTGTTGCAAGTCACTTGGCAGGGGATAAGTTGACCAAGGTTTACGCTGCTATGCTGAGTAGTCTTTACCTGGTCTTCACGTTTTCTGTTGTCGTTAGGATGATGACGTGGCGCGATACGCTCAAGAGGTACTTCGATGCTCTGACTGAAATCCGCGGTGAGCAGGGTGGCGCAGCGATGGTCGACCTCGTCAACAACAGTATTTGGGCGACGGTTATACTTGGAACTGTCGCAACCGTTGTATTCATTTGGCATTCCTACCTCACGCGCAACCGTGACACCCCGTATGTTGCCGCTGAAGAGTTGGCTGGATCTTGATTCGAGTCCCCTCCAGAGTTGGTCAATTTAACGACATTCCGGAGCGGTAGCTGCGCATAGCGCGCATCTTTCTCGTCGTCACACTGCAATGAGCGTTCAATTCGAGCGAGCGCATAAAGGTTTTTGGTCTGAAGCTCTGCGTTTGCACGCATCGGTGTTTTTGGTGATCGTTTATTTTTTGCTATATACGAGCAAGCGCTACGGCCGTGCCGCCGCCGGGTCTGGCGTAAGTCGCAATTAGGGTCACTCGACAAGCTGCGTTAAATTTAGCTGTCGCAGTCAGCTGCCGTGCGGCGTTGAATGTGACCCGGTGCAGTAATAGAGAGCTAACACCTCTGTCAATGTTGCAGAAATGTGTTCTTAACAAAACCATCATCGATACTTAACGTGGCTCCTCAATAGTTGTGTCAGACCTACAACCTTTGAGGAAAAAGCATGAAAGCGAAGCGCATAACCTTTGCCGCTGCCGGAGTCTTGATGACTCTGCTGCTCGGCGCATGTTCAGGAGATGATGGTACCGATGGTGTTGCCGGAAGCACTGGTGCACCCGGCGCCGACGGAGCGCCAGGCTCTAATGGTACTGACGGCACAGATTCAAACGCGGCAATATCGCTCAAATTAGTGGGTAGCACCCCCGCTATTGCTGATAACTTTGACGAGTCGGCGGCTGAAATTGTGGCATACCACCCAGACTCGAAAACCGCCTATTTGGTCAACTCCAATTCAAAAGCAGTCGATGTCGTTGACCTCTCTGATGTGACGGCGCCGACCATCACCAGCACACTCGATGTCGCTGGTGACGTCGAGACAGCTGTTGATGCCCTGTCTGAGGGCGACCTTGGTGCTGTCAACAGTGTCGATGTCAGCGGTGATTACATGGCTGTAGCCATCGAGGCCGATACCAAGCAGGACACTGGGTATATCGCGTTTTACAACGTTGATGGTACGTTCGTCTCAGCAGTTGCTGCGGGCGCCCTGCCTGATAAGGTGGGTTTTAGCCCCGATGGAAAATACGCTGTCGTCGCAAACGAAGGCGAGCCTAATGACGACTACAGCGTTGATCCTGCAGGAACGATAACAGTCATCGATGTCTCCGGTGGCTTTGATATCGCCACGGCTGCAACGGCTGACTTCACTGACTTCAATGCAGGTGGTAGCAAAGAGTTGACGGGCCCCGTTCGCATTTCAGCCAAGGCAGAGAGCGTTGCGCAAGATCTTGAGCCCGAGTTCATCGCCTTTTCTGCTGACAGCACGACCGCATTTGCTACGCTTCAGGAGAACAACGCGGTAGCGATCATTGATCTTGCCTCCGCAGAGGTGACGACGGTTCTCGGCATTGGCTTTAAGGATTATGGGCTTCCCGGAAACGAGATTGATGCTAGTAATAAAGACGACGGCGTCAATCTGAACAGTTGGTCAATTTTCGGAACCTACATGCCGGATGGATTTGACGCCTATGACGTCAATGGCGTCACTTACTTAGTTACTGCAAATGAGGGTGACGGCCGTGAGTATGTGTCTGATGCCACAGATGAGGCTGACTGCACAACTCAAGGTGGTTTCTTGTTTGATGACGGTGACTGCTTCCATTATCTGGATGAGATTCGTGTCAAAGATCTCGACGCGAGTCAGTTCACTGAAGACTTGGTAGCTAAATTGGGCGCCGATTTTCAGGATCAGGATAAGCTAGGTCGCTTAAAAGTGATTACTGACTTAGGTCTGGAAGACTCATCAGCGTGCACGACACTTGCAACTACCGGTCAGCCCATTGCCTTCCCTGAAGAGACTCCGGTAGCCGGCTGTGTGTATGAGAACTTGTACTCGTTTGGATCGCGCTCGTTCACGATCTGGGACACATCTACCGGTCGTGCCGTCTTTGACAGTGGAAGTGAAATAGAGCGGATTACGGCGCAGCAACTGGGAGGCGCGTTCAACGCCAGCAATGACAGTAATGATGGCGATGATCGTTCAGACGATAAAGGACCAGAGGCCGAAGCTGTCGAGATCGCATCGATTAAAAGCAATACGTTTGCATATATCGCACTCGAGCGAGTGGGTGGTGTAATGGTGTACAACATTACCAATCCCCAAAATGCGCAATTCGTGCAGTACATCAATCCGCGTGACTTCACTGTGGCTGACGGTGTGGTGGAAGACAATATGGCCGGTCTGTTAGGTCCTGAGGATCTGAAGTTCATCACTCAAGACGACGACATGTACCTGTTGGTTTCTAACGAAGTGTCAGGCACGCTATCTGTTTACAGCGTTACGTACCTCTAAAGTAAGCGGTAGCGAGTAATCAAGCCCGCCGCGTGCGGGCTTTTTTTATCCTGCGGGTCGGGTTTTTACCCTGCGGGTCGGGCTGGCGTGATCAGTTCTTGAGTCGTTAAGACCACCAAATGATCCGTCGCGTCTCTGCCCGCTCTACTTATGTGACCAGACTCGGTAGTTACCTTGGCCGATATGGGATGTGGCTATCGCTGATTCCGACGATTGGATGCGCATTGTTGCGCGTTAAGTAGTGCTTGAGGGCATTGACTGACAAGTCCGCGTGAGGCGTCGGTCCAACAAACACATGATCGAGATCGATGACCCCGCGCTGCTCTAGGTCGAATAAGTAAAACGGTATGAGCATGGCCTTACCCTCTCTGAACGATATGGGATTGTCATCCACGG
>CAJYAI010000043.1 GCA_913064725.1 uncultured Alteromonadaceae bacterium
TCAAACTTTAGAGCGATGGCCATGCAGACAATCCTAAAACTGGATGTGGCAGGGCAACCCCGAGGCTGGCTAAGCCTGCAGGAAGCGATCTCTGCCTACGCTCGAGGCGATGTTATATATGGCATCGGGGAATCCCTTCCCCCCGTATTTGGTGGCACTCAACGTCTTACCGGTGTCCGCTCGCAGATCACCCTACAGCCCATCGTCGCCCTAAATGGGCGCGTTTTTGACAGCTTCACTCCACCGCTATGCAACCGGACCTTGTTTCGCAGAGATGACCATCGGTGTCTTTACTGCGGTAACCAATTCCCCCGCAGCGAATTAACACGCGATCACGTCATGCCCACCTCACGCGGTGGCACGGACAAGTGGGAAAACGTAGTCGCCGCGTGCAAGCGATGCAACTGGCTAAAAGACTGCTTAACGCCCGACGAGGCGCGAATGCCTTTGCTCGCCGTTCCCTTCAAACCAAACCCATACGAATGGCATTTCCTTGCAAAAGATCGCGTGCTCGCCGATCAAATGGAATACCTAGCAACGCAATTTAAAGCGGACCGCGACTGGGCTCATTGAGGTCATGAGGGCTATAGACTAGCGCTCATACTAACCGCCATTGCCCGGCATCAATCTCTTCCGCTCAGGCGCTTCAAACCCAAAGCTCACTAACCCCGATCACTAACCCCGATCACTAACCCCGATCACTAACCCCGATGGTAGTGTTGCGGGACCATCGGTAAAGCCGCAACCGTAAGACTTACCGGCTTACCCCGCAGCAAGACCTGCAAGTCTGTTCCTACTGTGGCAACTGAGGGCGCAACAAATCCCATCGCTAGCGGTCCGCCGACTGAAACACCAAATGCATCGGAACAAATGAAACCCACCTCGGCGCCGTCGCTGTCTAATAGCGCCTCGCCAGCTCTGACAGGTCGTCGACCTTCCACTTTGAGTCCGACACGCTGACGCTCCACACCCTCGCGCAACTGCCGCTCAATAATAGCGGCACCTGGGTAGCCACTTGGTCGTGAACCCTCAGGTCGTCGCGCCGGAGAAATAGCCCACTTAAGACCCGCTTCAATCGGGGTGATGGTCGGAGACAATTCGTGACCGTGTAAACACAAGCCGGCTTCCAAGCGCAGCGAGTCGCGAGCACCAAGTCCAACCGCCTCCACCTCAGGCTCTGCCAGCAGCAACCGCATCAGAGGTACGGCATCGGCGCCTGCGACTGAGATTTCAAAACCGTCCTCGCCGGTATAGCCGGAACAGGTTACCCACACATCTACCCCGCTAATACGATCAGCCACTGACGTCATAAACCTCAACTCTGCAGCGATAGGCGCTAGGCGACGCATCACAGATCGAGCAGATGGCCCCTGAATCGCTATTAATGCCCGATCATCGTGCATTTCAAACACTAATTGTGGGAGCATCGATTGGAGATAGGCGAGATCTGCGTGTTTATTGGCCGCATTAACCACTAAATCAAATCGTCCATCTCCACGATTCGTGACGATTAGATCATCTCTCACACCACCGTCGTCATTCATCAGAAGCGCATAAGTGCTCGCCATAGGCGCCAAGCCAATAAAGTCGCTGGGCATCAGCTTCTCTAGCTCAGTGGCGACACGCGATCCAGTGACCGTGATCTGCCCCATATGCGAGACATCAAATAATCCCGCCTGCAAGCGTGTGTGGGTGTGTTCTGCGATAATGCCCTTGGGATAGCTAATAGGCATGGTGTAGCCAGCAAAGGGCACCATCTTCGCACCAAGCTCTCTGTGAATCTGGGTCAACGGTGTTTCGAGTGGCAATTGCGCCTCCGATTAAATGTGGGCACTCCAAATAAAGCACTGCGACTAAAGTGCTAATAGCGCTGATAAAGTGCGGCGTAATGGCGTTGTCACCGCCTATAGTTAACGCGGCAATTGTTTCGAGGCGCCGCGATTAATACGGTAAAGTATGAAGGACAAACCTATGAAGAGTCACCCAGTGGACGTCGTCAGTTTAATCGGTATGCCTGGTAGCGGTAAAAGCACCGTCGGTGTGTTGCTCGCAAAACGCCTCGGTCTGGGCTTTGTCGATACTGACTTGTTAATCCAACAACAAGAGCAGGCAACCCTTGCGGAGATCATTGCAGCCAAGGGACACGAAGCGCTTCGGCATATTGAGGAGCAAGTGCTGGTTGATATGGCAGTTGGACCATCCGTGATCTCAACCGGCGGGTCGGTGGTTTACAGCGAGGCCATTATGCAACGGCTCGCAGAGCAGTCTCACATCGTCTACTTACGATCAACACTGGCTACTGTAGAATACCGAATATCGCTGGCCCCGGACCGCGGTATCGCCTCACCAGGTAGCCATACACTTCAAGATGTTTATAACGAACGGGTGCCTTTATATGAGCGCTACGCTCAAATGATCGTCGATGTTGATGCTGACACGCCAGAGACCATAGCCGGACACATCGCCCTTGGTTTGGACAGCTAATTCACAGCTCGAACGCGTCCGGCTAAGGTAAAAATGTTATCCATCCTGGTTAATGGCCCGTGTTTGCTCGGGGATGACAGACACGCACCTTGGCATGGGCTTTGCACTCCCTTGATAACTTCCGTCCAGCCGACAGGACGTCACATGACATAGGGACATGTAACTGGGCGGAAGTATTTATTACGCGAATGATCCATGGTCATTGGGGACGATTCTGAGCGGCTTGAGCTGCACGAAAAAAAATCAGAAAAACGGCAAAGGGCACAAAAAAAAGCTTGAGAAACACCTTCGAAGGGTAGACATTTAACACGGCGGTTTTATTTTTTACCTTTGGAAACGACTGGGGGTGAACATGCAGGGCCGAGATCAAGACAACAGCGATCTGATGCTGTCTGATGACCTTAGCGATACTGTGATTGGCGAGTTTGATGACGCATCGCTTGACGATCTGGAAAAAACCACACCACAACTGTCTGACTCTGCGCGCCTTGCGGAAAAGCGACGTCGCACAGAAGATATGCTCGAAGCGCGAAGGCTACGCGAAGAACTTGGGGATGATGATTTCAGCTTTGACTAATCTGAGCTGTATCGCTAGCTACTTACTGTCTCTTGCCGCCAAGAGGTCACATTTTGCTCGATAACGAAGAAGGCAAATAACCAAAGCACCGCATCCCAAAAATCTAAGAAGTCGCCTTCAAACCCCCAGTAAACTGCCGCAGCGAATAAGACAAAATAAAGCAACGATTTAATCGGATAGATGGCTGTACCGATCAGCGGAACCGCTCGTTTTGCTGCCAAGACCGCCCTGACTTCCACTTCCAAAACTGCAACCACTAAAATCCACGCAGCAGCATTTATAAAATCGGTCGCCGCTAGCCAAATCGCGCCTTGTAACAGCTCGGGCGCCGCAACAACTCGATCGTAGTTTGACAGCAACACCCATTCACCTTGAGCACATACATCCACCGACAGTGATTCATATTCATCCAGTTTGTTGAGTAATGACCAGCTACTATCCAACTCACCGCACCGAGCGGGGTCCAACGCCTCACTCGCAAGCAAGCCATAAAGCTCGGCGAAATAGCCCCAACAGGCAATGCAAATCGTGATCAAGCAAACAAATCGAATCAAACGAATAAAACGCCCCGTGATGCCGCGTAGGACTTGGTCCGACAGCACCGATGTCTCGAGCTCAAAAAAGAGTAGTAAGACAAGCCAGGCAGCCGTATCGATGGTGGTGGAAAAAATCTGAAATACACTGGCGACGGAAGTAATCGACGTATTCAGCGCTGCAGCAGATTCTAGCTCCTCAACTAGGAACAAATAAACATTGTTCAGCAGGGCCAAATACACCGCGTATTTTACCCATTGAAATGGCACATTATTTTGCTGAGTAGCAATCACAATACTGCATGCATCCTGAATCAGACTTGGAGAAGGAGGTGCTCGCGCTCCCACGAGCTTATGACTCGATTGAACTCTTCAAACTCGTCCAACTTTACCGCCGCGTAAGCACGTAAAAACTGGCTATCGATGACGCGCGACAAATCGTTGTTGGCATTGAGTCGACGAACGGCCTCCTCCAGCGAACGCGCAACTTCGACATTGTCGTCGTTAGCGGTGCCCTGATGCGGCTCGGTTGGCTGCAGCTTCTGCTCCAGCCCGAGCAAACCACTCGCAAGGGAAGCTGCGATGGCTAAGTAAGGGTTGGCATCAGCTCCCGGGAAACGATTCTCGACACGCCGATTGATCGGTGTGCTGTCCGGAACACGAAATGCTGTCGTCCGATTATCGTAACCCCAACTCAAGTTGATCGGCGCCGCGATATCGGGGGCCAAACGACGATAGGAATTAACATTGGGTGCGTAAAAACTAATGAGATCGGGGGTATATCGCTGAAGACCAGCGATGTAATGCATCAGCTCCGGTGTGGGCTGCTGGTCGGGATCATTGAATATGTTTTGCCCAGACTGGACAGACAAAATACTCTGGTGAATATGCAGCGCGGATCCCGGCTCCTTCTGCATTGGTTTGGCCATAAAGGTTGCGTACATACCATGTTTTTGCGCAGTTTCCCGCACGGTGCGCTTAAACACGAATACCTGATCCGCCATGTCCAAAGGATCGCCGTGATTGAAATTAATTTCCAATTGAGCGGCGCCATTTTCGTGGATTAGTGTATCGACACCCAGCGCCTGCTCATCGGCGAAGTCATACATATCCTCGACGAAATCTTCAAACTCTGCGACGGCATCAATGCTAAAGGACATGCGAGCCACTTCTCGTCGACCCGAACGCCCTTTCGGGGGCATAAGCTCATAGTCTGGATCGGTATTCTTGTGTACGAGGTAGAACTCGACCTCAGGAGCCACCTCAGCTCTTAAGCCGGCCTGTTGGTAAAGAGAAAGAATGTTCTTTAAGACGTTGCGAGACGCAAGTGGATGGGGCTCACCCGAGGCCTTGTAACAATCTGCAATGATTTGCGCAGTCGGCTCTCTGGCCCATGGCACTTTGCGCAGTGACTTTGGGTCTGGGACAAGTAACATATCGGTGTCGGTTGGCTCGACAAACTCCCAGTGCTCATCGGTGTACTCACCCGTCACGGTCTGCACCATGATGGACTCTGGGAGTTTTAAGTCAGTTCGGTTCAGAAACTGATGCGCGGGAATAAACTTGCCGCGCGCATTACCTGTCATATCGGGCACTAAACACTCGACTTCCGAGATATTATGGCCTTCCAGCCAAGCGGCGGTCTCGGCGCTACCCTCTTGGATAGGGCTCTTAGCCGCCGGGGTCTGCGGTGAATAGACAATGGTATCGCTGTGATCGGCGGGCTTCTCTGGGCTACTCATAAATTCTTCGATTTGTGTCGTTATAGCCAGTATGGTCTGGCGCCTGCGCGCTCGCAAGCGGCATACTTGCAGCATGATGAAACTTAAACATAGTTACCCCGACAGCTGGTACGTTGCGTCAGCCCCGCAAATCGACCCGCAACCTACTGCGCAAGGCGCTCTGTCTGCTGACGTCTGCATAGTTGGCGCAGGTTATGCAGGCCTTTCTTGCGCGCTACAGCTAGCAAAAACCGGTAAGTCCGTGATTGTGCTCGAAGCAGCCAGAATTGGCTGGGGCGCCTCTGGCAGAAACGGTGGCCACGTTGGGACTGGGCAGCGCGCGGATCAATTCTCACTGGAAAAGTGGTACGGCAAAGATGTAGCTAGGGACCTTTGGCGACTTGGCTTGGAAGCTGTCGACTTGGTTACATCACTTGTTTCGGAACACGGCATTGAGTGCGAGCTCGGCAGTACCAATATTCATTTTGCCGCAAAGCGCTCTCATGTAGACGAGTTGAAAGACGAGGTTGAACACCTGCGCACTCACTACAACTACGACTTGGTAGAGGGCATAGAACACTCTGAACTCGGAGACGTCACATCAGGCATTGGCTTCCACTATGGAGTCATAGATCGCGGTGCTAGACACCTTCATCCGCTTAAATATTGTCTTGGTTTAGCCCAGGCAGCACTCGACGCGGGTGTGTCCGTTTATGAGCACAGTGCGGCTACCGAAATCACTACCAAGAGCAATCACTCTATCGTGAGCGCCGGCGGTGCCCGTATTTGTGCGCAGAAGGTAGTGCTCGCGTGTAACGGCTATCTCGGAAACCTCTATCCAGATATTGCCGGCAATATCATGCCCATTAACAACTTCATGGTCGCGACAGAGCCGCTTGACGAGGATATGGCGCATCGACTAAATCCACTCAATGCCTCCCTGTCGGATAGTTTATTCGTTGTGAACTATTGGAAGCTATCAAACGATCGAAGACTGCTTTTTGGGGGTGGAGAGACCTACAGCGACCAATTTCCCAGCTGCATCAAGTCTTTTGTGCAACCAAAATTGCTGTCTATATACCCCGAGTTAAAAAATACGCGGCTTGACTATGGTTGGGGCGGTACGCTCGCCATAACGCGCAACAGAATGCCGGACCTTGGTGTTCATGATGGGCATATCTACTACGCTCAGGGCTTTTCCGGCCATGGGGTACCGACAGCAACCATGGCGGGAAAATTGATTGCCGATGCTATTACTGCTGGTGATGACGACTTTGATCTCATGGCGGATTTGAAAACGCGCAAATTCCCCGGAGGACCGCGATTAAGGCGGCCATCGCTCATAGCAGGCATG
Organism: uncultured Alteromonadaceae bacterium; assembly: GCA_913064725.1. Taxonomy (GTDB): domain Bacteria; phylum Pseudomonadota; class Gammaproteobacteria; order Pseudomonadales; family Halieaceae; genus Luminiphilus. Next base: position 6,670 of record CAJYAI010000043.1, read on the forward strand.
CTGTTTTATAGCCTCAGAGATAGGCTCGGGCGCTAGGCTGGCGATTGCGTTTTTTCGACACCTTTAACGATGCGCCTAATAGGCCGTACTGTGACTGCCTAACAAGACGTCGGTTGCCAGAGGCGGCGGCGTCAGTACACGTGTCTCCAACCGTGAAGCTTAACCATGCTGCCAACCGAAATGCGGTCACCTCGCTGCTCGTGCCCAAAGACCATGCGGCAAACCTACCAATCGTGACAAAAACGATAAATTAGTATTTTGGTAACTAAATTGCCGCCGCCTCGTGGTACAAATAAAGCGAAGGTTAGGAGAGAACAATGAACCATATGCTCAACAAGCCAAGTGTGCTGCTGGTGGTGTCGGACAACTTCATCGCTAAAAAGCTCACGCAGGCACTCCACATTCAGGGCTACAAGACGGTGCGAGCACCTTTAGCGCGAGACTGTTATTCAGCCTGGACATCGCCCGAGCGCTTTTCAATGTGCCTTATTGATCAGCACCTGGAGGACCAACCAGGCAGTGTAGTTGCGAAGTATTTGGCTGAAAATAATGCAAAAAATGTCGTTCTGTTTGGTGAGCTAGATGACGCCAGCCTGAGGTTAAGTCTTTATCACTCAGGCGTAGCGCTTGTTTTGAGAAAGCCAGAGGGTGCCAACGAAATAGTCGCGGCCTTAGGCGTGATTGCCATCGAAAAAGCTGACGCCCCTAGGATCTCGCGCAGAGTAATACCCTTCCCAGTCCAGACATCCGGAGAGTCGTCTTGGCAGTTAGAAAGTCTTAGAAGAGAGCTGGTCAGCCCGGATGGAAAAACGATCGCGTTAACTAGAAATGAGGTCAAAGTGTGCTTGGCTCTCGCTGCAGAACCGTCAGAACCGACGAATAGAGAAGCGCTAACTCGCTCGCTTTACGGACGGTTTGACTCATCTGCCAATAGAGCGCTTGATGCTGTTATTAAGCGTCTCCGGCAAAAGATTGTGGCTACGGTGAATACTGTCGACCCTATCACCACGCACTACGGTGAAGGGCATCGCTTCACAGCGCCTATTGTCGTGGTGAGTCAGTAACGGACACTGGTGGCCATCTGCACCGCTTTTTAAGACTGAGGCAGAAGTGATTCAACCATGTGCTTTTCGGTTGACTGTCGCCCCCAGCCTGCCGTTTTTCTGCGTCTTGCCTAGTGACGTTAAGGACTCGACCTACACAGTCGGTGTCACCCCGCAACACCAGGCGGCATCAGCCTGCATCAGGTAAAGTCGCGTATGACTCCGACCCAATAGTTCACACTGTTCAACGCCTGCCCCTGATGGTGGATAGTGTGTATGCGCCAAGACGGAGCTGATACAGTGTCCAAGGATAAATTATTGCACTGACGCAAATGCGGCGCAGCGACCATTGAGTCGCGGGCACCCTTACCCGAGTCAATTGTTCGGTCGGAAGTCGCATCAGTCATCGAACCAGCCCTTGTTCCATTCTTTCTTTGCCACCATAACAAAGGCTGATTCTTTTTTGCAAAAAAATTCGCTAATTGAATCTTAAAATGCGAAATCTTGCAGAATGTATCCTTTAAGGACAGTTAAACCGGATAATATGTTCTTGCGTCTTACCTTCAGAAGCCACAGTACTGGACATAGTTGCGCCCAAACCCAAAAGAACAACCTGCAAAAGGTTCAGTGCTGTGTGATCAAGCTCAGGATCATCCAACGACCAACCAATACCCGTATCCCTAATTCGCACCATTAGCTCGGGCTTTCCACTGACAGATGTTTCTGTCCACAGGGCCAACTCGACGAAACCCTCATCAACAAACGAGAGCGCCGCCATAATAAAAGCTAGCAGCGCAGTCTCTAGCCAATATTCAGAGCCCTCAATTTCTAATGCGAGGACTTCATCGACCAAGACGCGGCATGTGACATCCTCATCGCGTGCGAGTCGCTCAAACTCCACCTGAATTCTTTTCGCCAGAGCCGTGAGCTGCACCGATTGCCCTTTGCCGAGCATTAACGTCCTGTGTTCGCGAGCTCTGTCGGCGATTATGCTGGCATCTAAGTTCAATCGGAGCTGTATAATTTCGGAGAGTGCAATATTAAAATATCGCTCCTCCGTTTCAGCCGTGTTAGAAGCGTTTTTAGCGCGCCGCGTTAAGTCTGAAAGTTGCGCCAAGTTCTGGGATACAACCGTGTGAATTGCGCTTGTCAATTGCTCTTTACTCGCAAGCGCACCTTTGTAATTACCGACTTGGCGCTCCACCATCAACAAACGCGATCGAATCAACATGGCGAGAAAAAAAGCGATCGCCGTCGCAAACAGTGTCAGTGCTAATTCTGATAGCGCGAATGCCGGATACTGCTGCCGTTGGGCAGTCAAATAAGCATCAGTCGCCTGGATCTTAATACGAAACCCGTTTCGTTCGGACACAAATACCAACCCATCAAAATCACTGTCATCACAGGGAAGCTCACCCACACCAGCCCGATAACGCAGGAGGCAAGTGTTTGATGCGGGATCGTAAAGTGAGCTATCCAGCTGAGCGAGTGGGCCCACGTCTCTCAGGAGTGAATCAAAAAATCGGTCCATATCAACAAGGTTAAATTTCGTAATCCACACCACCGTCTCGGTTGCGGACGAAAACTGGAGCAGCTGACGCCTCACAATGACCGGCGCTTCAGATGTAAATGAAAGGTCATTTTCTCGAGACGCGCGAAAACCCATCTGATCTAATTGGCCTGGAGGACCGGACCAATCAAAATCGTCCAACATGGTATGGCCTGATATATCCTGCCCAACAAGCTCGGAGCGCGGATAGGAATAGGCGACTAACACTCTCCCCTGAGCATCACGTTTGGCGATGAAAAAATGGATCAGCTGTGAAGCAGAGTCTGTTCTATAGTTTTTGATTAGCCCATTCCACGCTATCTCAAGACGATCTTCCGCATTATTTGGACTGTTCACTTCCAGTCTGGACTCAAAACCCGAACGAAGCATGAGCAAACGCTCACCCGTCATATCTCGTATCAAAGATCTGAGTGCGGCATCGGTTTCAAAGTTTTCAGCGACGCGGATCGTCTGCGATTGCTCCAAGCGCTGTTTAGATGTGGAAACCGCTATCAGGCCAAGCAACAACACCAGTATGGGGATTAAAAATACAAGTCTATGGGATTTAACGGGTTGCATTTGCACTAAATCACTCTACATTTTGGGTCAGGTAAGAAGCACTTTGTCGCTACCGCGTCACGAAGTACTCCTTGAGATGACACCGACATGAAAAAAAAGGATAGCACGTGGCATTAAAATGGCTGGAGAGATTATTGCCTACTAGCGCAAGTGATGAGGCTGAAACGGCGGAACGCAACCAGTTGAACTTGATGCGTGCTGTTCTCATGCTCGAGGTCGCCCAAAGCGACTTTCAGGAGAGCGATGTAGAAACCCAGGAAATTGAGGCGCTGATATCCGCACAGTTCGGTGGGGAGCATCACGACGGCGAGGGAAGTGTTCGGGATATACTGACAGATGCCAGAAAGGAAAAAGCAGAGTCCGCAGGGCTATACGAATACACGCGACTCGCCTGCGAGACACTCTCGATGGAAGACCGAGTGCAACTCGTCGCCCAATTTTGGCAGATAGCCTATGCAGATGGAGTCATTGATAAATACGAAGAGGCAGCCATTCGCAAAGTGTCAGACTTGCTGTACGTTCCCCACTCCGACTTTATTCGAGCCAAACTTTCGGCACAGGCACTGCGCTGAGTAGGGTTTGTCGTCCAACCAAGCTATTCACTCGTCTGCAACCATCTCCAACTGCGGGCGCTATCGCTACACTCTCGAACGGCAATGGTCCCGCGGAGAGACCTGTCTGTTCGTTGGCCTGAATCCGTCAACTGCCGATGGCATGACGGATGACGCGACAACACGAAAGTGCACAGCACTTGCCCAAAACTGGGGTTTTGCCGGTCTAACCATGGTAAATCTCTTTGCCCTTCGCTGCAGATATCCGCAGGCTCTATCCAGCTCGATGGACCCTGTCGGGCAGGACAACGATTCTGTGCTTTATGACGCCATCTCGAGCGCGAAGACCTTGGTGGCAATGTGGGGAAATCATGGCCTAAGGCGCCACGGCCAAGCCGGAAGACGCGACGGCAATGTCCTCTCCCTCGCACAACACTGGCAATGCATTGGACTCACCAAGGTGGGAGCGCCCAAACATCCACTGTATGCATCGCATGCCGCCTCATTGATGCCGCTATGTCCTGCAAGGTGAACAGTCAGTGATACGCATCTTGCCGACCGCCGCTTGACTCAAATTCGCTTACCAATCGCCACAAGCTCCGCTACTATATAGCCACAGCTACGAACGGAAATGTGCATATTCTATGAGCGACGCAACGAAACCACCGACTCCAGCACTTCCTTGCCGCGGCTGTACGCTAGCCTGCCCCAATCGAGAAACCTGTCAAGGCGCGCCATGGCGCAAGGTCTCGCAGCCAGGTAAAGATGTCCGAACCAAGTAAAATTATGCGCCGCGAGTGTCGGTTACGATGACGTATTGCCGCCACACGCACGTCAGTATTGTGCAGATATTAACTACTTCAGTGGCTGGCTGATGTATAAGGCGTGCATTGCCGTTTGCTACTCGTTTGCCATTCTTCTGCTTGCGCTCTTTGCATTGATAGTAAGTGATAGCGGCTTTACACCCGCCTCAAATAGCGGCGCCTTTCTGTTGCAAGACTTGACTACGATTCGCATTTGGATAGTGATCGCGGGGGCTCTTGCATTCGCCTGGAAAGTCAACAGAAAGGAGCCAAGGGGCTTAACCGTCACCGTCCTAACAGTCTTAGCGTGGATCATGTTTCTCGAGGATTTCATGGTGCTGGATAGCATATTGTTTGTCGCTGAACACCCGGTGGCGCGCGCTGTCGTTATCACGCGCCCCATTTTTTTAGCCGCGCTTAGTTATGTTGCCTTGCAGCAATGGGAGTTAGACATAGCGTGAGCCCAATGCCGGACGATAAATCGAACGTGACGCAAGAAGAGCTCGACTCTTTACAGCGTCCGTCCCCAGGTACGGATTTGACAGGCATAAGATCAGCGCTGGAGAGACGCTCAAAGCGATTTAAATACTGTTGGCTCACCCTAATGGGGATCACGCTAAGCTATTTGATAGCCTATTTTGTTGGCCTAATAGACCCCTTTATGCCCGCAGCGGCGACAGGCTTAGTCGTTGATAATCAACTGCATCAAGTCCGCTTTTTACTCGCTTTTGTGATGGTAACCGTTGGCACAACGGCACTCAGTTTTGATTGGCGAGTAGAAGAAATCTTTGTCATCAGCGCATGGGTTCAAGCCTACTTTGTTGTAACCGCCATGGTGAGACAATGGCGGTCGGGGGCAGATGAGGCGCTTTTGCCCAGCATCGCTATGCTGAGTATCCTATTGACCATATTTTCTCTTTTAATCACGCTGATCATCGAAGAGCGCAAGCGAAAAACAGACCTGTAGAGATACCGTTTAGGCGGTCCTAATAAACCCCAGCCATTCGCGCCAGAACCTGGCTCAGTAGCGAAAATCCAGTCACCACCAAGACCAATAAAATAACTAACAGAATAGGTTTAAATGGCTTTTTTTCAGTAGCGTTTACCCCTGTTTGAATAACGCGGTCGACCCGGGCCTGGTCCTCTGGTGATAAGACGGGTGAAGCATCATTAGGTTGTCGCGAAGATTCGTTCATGATTTCTCCAAAGCCAAAGGTACGGGCCCGATACTGCCTGCGAGATGTGATCGACTCTAACAGGTCTATTAGAATCATAAGGCTCGGGGGGTGGATAAACGTCTCCGTCACGCGCTTATTCTTTGACCTTATGGTTGTTAAGAGACTAAAAACCAACGCCACTTGGCTAGCGCGCACCGTCACCGCAATGTTGACGTCGATCGTGCCACCGATTTGCGTTAATTGCCATATGCTCCACTCGAAACCTCATCGACTTTGTGAGGACTGCTTGCGATCGCTACGCGCAAACCTGTGCCCACATTGGCTGAGGCATCGTCCCAGACATGGAACGCAACTACTGCACAGAACTCCGCAGCTCATGAGCGCGCTCCCTCAGGCCCCGGCTGCGATAGATCATCTTCAATCCCTCTTTTTGTACAACGGTGTGCTACCGAACATGATTACCCGATGGAAGTATGAGGGCGCTTTGGAGTTGACCGACATCATGGCCCAATGGGGATCTCGGTATAGCCACGTACCGAACACCTACGATTTTGTAACGACCATTCCCTGTCACTGGCGCCGTCGTTTTTTGCGCGGCTTTGATCACACACGGTCGCTTGCCACTTCGCTGGCTGCGCGCAAAGTCATTATGAAACCAACGCAGTTACTGAAACACTCCCGGGCATTACCGTATCAACATTTACAAGATGTGCGTGAACGACGGATTGACGATGATCATTTTCGAACGACTTGGCCATTAGATGGCGCCCGTGTCTTGATCATCGACGACGTCGTGACCTCCGGTACTACGCTGTCGGCTGCAGCAACGGCTTTACGCGCCGCAGGTGCTATCGAGGTGGATGCTTTTACTCTCGCTAACGCCCAGCCGGGCTTGCACTACTGCTTGCGCCTGGAGCGCGGGTAAAGGGTGGTCACACACCAGCGCCAAAACGAGTTATCACCTAATAATGCTTTATCTAATGCGTGAAAGTACGCCTGTGTCTCAGCTGGGTTACGGAACATATCGTCTCTTGTATAACGCGACTCGCTCGGATCGAGCTCTCGAACGACAATCGCGGGGTTACCTGCAACGATCACATTAGCTGGGACATCCTTAGTGACCACTGAGCTCGCGGCAACGATACTATTGTCGCCAATAGTGACTCCCTTGAGCACGGTCGCTCTGTCACCGAGCCACACGTTATCTCCTAATCGCACCGGCTTAACCGTGCTGTCACGATTAACACGGTCGTAAATTCCATGCCAATCGGAGTCGGTTATATAACTACCGTGGGCCATCATGCACCCATTACCCAGTACCACTTCATCACTCGCGGAAATTCTGGCACCGGGACTCATGAGGCAGGCGTCACCCAACTCAACGCGCCCCTCGCCAAACCCGCGACCCCAGACCCCAATTTGAACAGGATGATGCATCTCGCCAATCGCTGTAAACGAATGTCCAATTCGTATATTGGGACCTGATATGATGACGAACCAAGGCGACATAATAGTCGAGTGATCTCCTAATGATTCACATCGCGGAGCGACAAACCACCACACCCAGAATCTACGAAACATAAGGTATGACCGCTTCACCCAGAATGGTCTCAAATCACGTCGCATCGATGGCGAACCCCAGAAAATAAGGTTTAATCATCGCAATCAAACGTGCTGGCATCAAATGAATCAAGAAACTAAACATGGCGTCTCCTCTAATCAGACAACGATTCATTCCGATCTAAGACGTGTCGTCACTAAACACCGGCAATCGAAATGGCAAGAGCCCATCACACCCTATGCGCGCGAGGCATCACGTCAAATCTTATCGCTGATCGACACGCAGGGCGGGCCGATCATTTTAGATTCGTTTTGTGGCACGGGGATGAGCACCGCGAAAATTGCGGCTGAAAATCCGCGGGCATTGGTGATTGGTATCGATAAGTCAGTAAATCGGCTGTCTAAGCACGTCCCCTCCGAGGCTGCAAACTATCGCCTAATCCGCGGTAGTTGCGAGCAGATTTGGGCAGGGTTGGTTGCGGCCGGAGTTCGATGCTCACAGCACTATATGCTTTACCCAAACCCGTGGCCGAAGAAGTCGCATCTGAAACGCCGCATCCACGGACATCCCTCTTTCCCGCTCCTGTGCGAACTAAGCGAGGTAATGGAAGTAAGAAGCAACTGGAAAATCTATGTCGACGAATTTGCGGCGGCATCCGAAATATTAGGTCTGAATGTCAATGTTCAACCCTTATCGGTAAACGACCCTCTTACACTTTTCGAACGCAAATACAGCGCAAACAGTGAGCAGCTTTGGATCTGCAGGACACGACTTTCGACCAGCAACTAGCGGAACCCATCCAGTCTGCGCTACTGTGTGAGGCGGAAATGAAGAGGTATGTATGAGCGTCCACAGCCTTCCCAGCACAGATGCCGAACACGCAAACGATCCACTGTGGGCAGCGATTTGCGCTGAAGTCCGTGATGTAATAAACGAAGAGCCGATGCTCGAGGATTTTCTGACCGCGACGATACTGGACCAAACGAGTTTAGAGAGTGCGTTAAGCGCTCATCTTGGTAATCAGATAGATTGCGCGACCGTGCCAGCTCGCGTGCTTTGCAACGTCATTTCAGAGGCCTTTGCAACACGAAATGACATTCGGCAGGCCATGCGCGATGACCTCCAAGCCGTTGTGGAAAGAGACTCAGCCTGCGAGGCACTGCATCTTCCACTTCTCTATTTCAAGGGATTCCAAGCACTTCAGCTGCATCGTGTCGCCAACTGGTTGTGGAATCAAAATAGACAATCGCTGGCGCTTCTTATGCAGAGCCGAGCATCAATGAAATTCAGTGTCGACATTCATCCCGCCGCTAAGTTTGGCAATGGGATAATGCTCGATCACGCGACCGGTTTGGTGGTGGGCGAAACCGCCGTAGTCGGCAACCAAGTATCCATCCTGCAGAGTGTGACCTTGGGCGGAACCGGAAAAGAACATGGCGATCGTCACCCAAAAATTAGAGATGGTGTGCTCATCAGTGCAGGCGCCAAGATACTGGGCAATATAACTGTGGGAGAAGGCGCGAAAGTCGGCGCGGGCAGCGTTGTCTTAAGGGATGTGCCAGCGCATACGACCGTTGCCGGCGTACCAGCGAAAATCGTTGGAAAACCCGACTCAGATCGTCCCGCGCTCAGTATGAATCACGAAATCCCAGACTACGAGTGGTAGGCTGGTGACAGCTCAATAAGCGCATCTACCATGGCGCCAACACATTCGGGATTAATGCCCGGCGTTATACCGTGACCTAAGTTAAAGACATGCCCTGTTCCGGCACCAAAACCCGCCAAGATCTTAGCCACTTCATCGCGAATGCGCTCAGGCTTCGCGTTCAGCATGGCCGGGTCCATATTGCCCTGTAATGCGACTTTGTCTCCCACGCGCGCGCGCGCCGCTGCGATATCTGTCGTCCAGTCGAGTCCCACTGCATCCGCACCACAGTCAACAATGTGTTCAAGCCACTGCCCGCCACCTTTGGTAAATACGATAACAGGAACGCGCCGTCCCTCGGATTCTCTTGGTAAACGCTCAATAATCGCGCGCATGTAACGAAGCGAGAACTCTTGGTAGTCGCTGTGACTGAGTGCCCCCCCCCAGGTATCAAAAATCTGCAGAACTTGGGCACCTTGCTCCACCTGGGTCGATAAATAGACGGCCACCGCGTCTGCTAATTTATCAAGCAATTGATGCATCGCTGCTGGATTGTTAAAGGCGAGCGATTTGGTCTTAGCAAAGTCCTTGGAAGACCCACCCTCAATCATGTAGGTAGCCAAAGTCCAAGGTGATCCCGAAAACCCAATTAAAGGGACCTTTCCATTGAGCTCCTTGCGAATAAGCGCGACTGCATCCATGACATACCCAAGCTCATCTCGAGCTCTATTGGGCTCGAGCGCAGCGATATCAGCCTCGCTCGACAGGGGCCGCTCAAACCGCGGACCTTCGCCCTCAGTAAAGTAAAGACCTAAACCCAAGGCGTCAGGAATAGTGAGAATATCGGAAAATAAAATGGCAGCATCCATGTCATAGCGCCGCAAGGGCTGCATGGTCACCTCGCAAGCCAGCTCGGGCTGGGTGCAGAGCCCCATAAAACTGCCGGCTTGCGCGCGCGTCGCACGATACTCAGGCAAATATCGACCCGCTTGGCGCATCATCCAAATGGGTGTTCGGTCAACGGGCTCACGAAGCAAAGCCCGCAAAAATCTATCATTTTGCAGTGGAGCCATAGCGGCAGGATCCCCCGAGTGGTCACCTCTATTATGAGCAACTCACTCTGATTGTCATAATCTTTAGACTGCTAGGTAATCCAAAATACCCTCTGCAGCCTGCCTACCTTCCCAAATGGCCGTAACCACTAAGTCCGATCCGCGTACCATATCACCACCCGCGAAGACTTTGGGATTTGATGTTTGAAACTTAAACGTTTGATGCTCGGGTGCAATCACACCCTGCCAATCGTTGAGGGCGATTTCCATGTCCGCCATCCACTGGGTTGGACTAGGCTGGAAACCGAATGCCATGATGATGGCGTCAGCTTCAAGCGTCGTTTCTGAACCCTCGATATGCTCAGGACGGCGTCTCCCATCTGGGCCTGGCTCACCCAAACGGGTTTCAACTACCTTTACGCCAATAGCCTCACCAAAGTAATCAACAACACCGACAGGTTGGCGATTAAACAGGAAATGGACGCCCTCTTCGCGTGCATTCTTCACTTCGCGACGCGAACCGGGCATATTCTCCTCATCGCGTCGATAGACGCAGAAAACCTGCTCTGCCTGTTGACGAACCGCCGTCCTAACACAGTCCATCGCAGTATCGCCGCCACCAAGCACGACTACGGTTTTGCCCTTCAAATCAACAAATTTGTCTTCTGGCTGGGGGTAGCCCATCTTTTGATTGACGTTGCCTACCAGGTAATCCAATGCTTTGTGCACACCGGGCAGATCTTCCCCCTCAAAACCACCCTGCATGGCTGTATAAGTCCCCATGCCAAGAAAAACCGCGTCAAACTCTGCCAGCAAATCGTCGGCATCGATATCCAGACCAATGTCAGTATTCAACCGAAACTCAACGCCCATCCCCTCAAATACCTCTCGCCGGCGCTGCATGACCTGTTTCTCAAGCTTGAATTGCGGGATACCAAAAGTCAGAAGACCACCGATTTCAGGATAACGATCGAAAACGACGGGCTTAACCCCGTTGCGGGCGAGAATATCCGCGCACCCTAAACCTGCGGGACCCGCTCCTACGATAGCAACCCGCTTACCAGTCGCAATTACATCAGATAGATCTGGGCGCCATCCCATGGCGAGCGCCGTATCGGTGATGTATTTTTCCGCATTGCCTATGGTCACTGCGCCAAAGCCATCGTGCAGGGTGCAGGCACCCTCGCACAGTCGGTCCTGTGGACACACCCGCCCACACACCTCTGGCAACGTATTCGTTTGATGGCTAAGTTCAGCCGCCTCGAATAAGCGCCCATCCGCTAGTAGTTTCAGCCAATTAGGTATCAAATTGTGAACCGGGCATTTCCACTCGCAGTAGGGATTACCGCACTCTAGACAGCGATGAGACTGCTCCGCGGCGGTCTCCTCAGTATAGGGATCGTATATTTCGACAAAATCCTCGGTGCGAGACTGCATCGAGCGCTTGTTAGGGTCGCGCCGCTCAACATCTAGAAACTGAAATGGATTTGCTAACCGCTCGGTCATTAACTGGCCCTTAATCTGTGTATCGGAATCTGGCTATCAACTGGTCAAAGTCCGCCGCCTTGGGTTTAACAAGCCAAAACTTTCCAACGTAATCCTCAAAGTTGTCGAGAATAATTTGACCCCACGTAGACCCTGTTTCCGCGACAAACTCTGAAATAGTAGCCCGTAGAAAGTGTCGGTGCGCCTCTGCAGCTTCGCCATTAATTCGATGAATCTCTACCAGCTCACTGTTGTAACGATCAGGAAAAGCCCTCTCCTCGTCCAAGACAAAGGCGACACCACCCGTCATGCCTGCGCCGAAATTGAGCCCCGTTGGGCCAAGCACGGTCACGCAACCACCGGTCATGTACTCGCAGCAATGATCGCCGGCACCCTCAATCACCGCATGAGCGCCCGAATTGCGAACCGCAAATCGTTCGCCGGCACACCCGGAAGCAAACAATCGACCCCCTGTTGCCCCGTATAAACAGGTATTGCCGATAATGCTGGCATCTCGGCTGTCAAAGCGACTTCCCTTCGGGGGGTACACCACCAACTTTCCACCGGCCATGCCTTTGCCAACGTAGTCATTGCAATCGCCCGCCAAGTACATGTGCAGACCACCGGCGTTCCAGACACCGAAGCTCTGACCCGCCGTACCCGACAGCCGCAAGATAATCGGGGCGTCTTGCATCCCTAAATTACCGTACCGTTTTGCAATTTCGCCGGAGAGGCGTGCGCCAATCGAGCGATCACAGTTGGTGATGGAGAAGTTAAATTCACCTCCGGTCATAGCCTCGATGGCGGGAAGCGCCTCATTCAATATCATCGCCGCTTTCTCGCCGCGATCGAAAGGCGGGTTATTCTCTACTTCGCAATATTGGGGCTGGCCCGCTGCCGATGCGTCCATCCAGGTGATGGGGTGTAAGTCGAGTGAGTGGTGTTTCTCGGTTGCACCATCAATATGGTCCAGTAGATCAGCACGTCCGATCAGATCTTCAAACTTGGATATGCCGAGCGCTGCCATCCACTCACGGGTCTCCTCCGCAACGAAGCGGAAAAAGTTAACTACCCGCTCAGCGTCGCCAACGAAGTGATCTTCCCTGAGTTTGTCGTTTTGTGTTGCGACGCCCGTCGCACAATTATTCAGATGGCAAATGCGAAGGTATTTGCAACCCATTGCGATCATAGGCGCCGTGCCGAAGCCAAAGCTCTCAGCGCCGAGCAGTGCAGCCTTGACTACATCTAAGCCAGTCTTCATACCACCGTCCGCTTGGACGCGAATTTTGCCCCGTAACCGATTTCCTCGGAGTGTCTGATGCACCTCGGCAAGTCCAAGCTCCCAAGGCGAACCCGCGTGGCGTATCGACGTCAGAGGGCTGGCCGCCGTGCCGCCGTCATAACCAGAAATTGTGATCAAATCGGCGTAAGCCTTCGCAACCCCGGCAGCAATCGTGCCTACGCCAGGCTCCGATACCAGCTTTACCGATACCAACGCTTGGGGGTTCACCTCTTTAAGATCGAAGATTAACTGTGCGAGATCTTCAATGGAGTAAATGTCGTGATGTGGTGGCGGCGAAATCAAGGTCACGCCCGGTACCGAGTACCTCAGTCGTGCAATAAGATCGTTCACCTTGCCGCCGGGTAATTGACCACCCTCGCCAGGCTTTGCACCCTGTGCAACTTTGATCTGCAATACTTCAGCATTGACTAAATAGTGCGGCGTCACACCAAATCGGCCAGACGCAATCTGCTTGATTTTGGACACCCGATTAGTGCCGAAGCGACTAGGGTCTTCTCCGCCCTCGCCACTGTTCGATCGCGCGCCAATTTCATTCATACCCATTGCAAGCGCTTCATGCGCCTCGGGTGACAAGGCACCGAGTGACATACCGGCGGAGTCAAAGCGCTTCAAGATTGCCTCAACCGGCTCAACGTCATTCACCGAGATCGGCGTTGGGCTTGGCCTTAGCTGCAGCAGATCTCTCAAAGCCGCGACAGGCCGGTCGTTACAGTGTCCTGCGTAGACCTTATAGTCGTCTTGGTTATTGGTGACGACGGCGCGTTGAAGACTCATGACCACGTCGGGATTGTATGCGTGATACTCACCGCCGTGCACATACTTGAGCAGACCCCCAGCGGTTACCGGCTTTCGTTTCAGCCTTGCAGTTCGTGCCAGTTGCTTTTGGTCGTACTCGAGGTGCGCAAAACCCGCGCCTGCAATTCGTGATGAAACACCGCAAAAGGCGCTATCAATAACGTCCGCATCGAGACCGACAGCTTCAAACAGCTGGGCTCCGCGGTAACTGTTGACCGCGGAGATACCCATTTTAGACATAATCTTCAACAGGCCCTTATTCAGGCCCTTGCGATAGTTCTTGTAGCACGCCGCTGGCGCGCCCAAAACCTCACCATTATTCAGCTGCTCTGCGAGCACGCTGTAAGCGAGGTATGGGTAAATTGCGGTGGCACCGAAACCTAGCAAGCAGGCCACTTGGTGTGAATCGCGCGCGCTCGCAGTCTCGATAATCAGATTGGCGTCTGCACGCAATCCATTGGCAATCAAATGATGGTGCGTCGCCCCTGTTGCGAGCAGGCTGTGAATCGGGAGTCGAGATTCACCAATACCCCTATCTGACAACACTAATACGTTCGCGCCCCCAGTGACGTGTGCCGCCGCCTCTTGGCAGAGTGACATCAGCGCTGCCTTGAGGTCCGTTTTGTCAGGATCGTAGGTTGCGTCTATCGTCTGAACTCGCAAACCCGACTCGTTGAGCGCCAGAATAGAGTCAAATTTTCCTTGAGACAGCACCGGTGATGTGAGGCTCACCCGACGAGCCTGTCGCTCTGTTTCCTCGAATAAATTTCCCTCTCCGCCAAGGTCAACCTCTAGCGACATCACGATCGCCTCACGCAACGGGTCTATTGGGGGGTTGGTGACTTGGGCAAACTTCTGCCTAAAGTAGTCGTACAAAGAACGTTCGCGTGATGAGAGCACCGCCATTGGCGTATCGTCACCCATGGAGCCGACAGCTTCATTGCCAGACTCTGCCAGAGGCTTCAATACTTGATCGCGCTCCTCAAGGCTGACTTGGAACATCTTTTGATAAATATCAAGTTGAGCGCTCTCTAGCGGTGCCGATACGATCGTGTCATACGATGCCTCGATATGCCGAGCATTATCCCTCAACCATCGTTTATACGGCTTGCTGGTTTTAAGCTGATTATCAATATCTTTGGTATGAAGGACTTCGCCAGACGCTGTATCAATGACGAGTATTTGACCGGGACCCACACGTCCCTTTGCAACGACGGTCTCGGGCTCATAGTGATAGGTCCCCACTTCAGAGGCCAATGTAATAAATCCATCGGTAGTGGTTACCCATCGCGCTGGGCGCAGACCATTTCGATCCAGCACACAACAGGCGTAGCGACCATCCGTGAGTACGATGCCGGCCGGACCATCCCACGGCTCCATATGCATTGCGTGGTACTGATAAAATGCCTTCAAATCTGGGTCGATGTCTTCGATATTTTGCCATGCCGGTGGAATCAGCATGCGCAACGCCTTCGGCAAATCAACGCCACCCGTGACCAGGAGTTCCAGCATATTATCAAGACTAGAGGAATCGGATCCTGACTCATTCACCAGTGGAGTGACTGTGTGGAGGTCAGGTAGTAACGTGGATGACAGCTTGGGTGTTCGCGCCTTCGACCAGTTCCGATTTCCCTCTATCGTATTGATCTCACCGTTGTGGGCCAACATGCGAAACGGCTGTGCCAGCGGCCACTTCGGAAGCGTATTCGTCGAAAAACGCTGGTGAAAAACGCAAATCGCCGTCTCAAGCTCTGGGTCACCCAAGTCCGGATAAAAGTGCTCCAGATCTGACGGCATGACTAAGCCTTTATAGGAAATAACACGATCTGAGAGACTACAGATATAAAAGCCGTCTTCCTCTGCGACAGCCTTTTCAACTCGACGGCGAATCATAAATAAGCGCGCAGCGATTTCCTCTTGAGACATCTCCTCCGCCTCTAGGAAAACCTGCTCGATGACCGGCATTTTCTCCAGCGCAATCTCACCACAGACGTCAGGCCTTGTAGGTACCGATCTCCATGTGGCTACCGCAAAGTCGAATTCTTTGATAGCGGCCGCAAACGCCGCTTTAACGCGCTCCTGACCGCCGGGGTCTGACGGTAGAAAAACCATGCCAACAGCAAATACAGGAGCCAGCTCCCGGCCCAAAGATTCGCGGGCGCGAGCACGCATAAAACCTGATGGCATTTGGAGCAGTAAGCCACAGCCGTCGCCCGTCTTTCCATCAGCGGCTATTCCGCCTCGATGAGTCATACAGGTGAGCGATTCAATGGCTGTCTCTAGCAGTTTGTGGCTGGCCTCACCCTGCTGGTGGGCGATCATTCCAAAACCACAATTATCCCGAAACTCATCGGGATTATATAAACCGCGGACTTTGCACGGCGTGCCAACGGTCGATTTAACGATTTCTGGTGACTTCACGTTAGAGCTTGCTCACTTGATAACTAGGTCGGCGCCGCACGGTAATCGCGGACAACCAAAAAGGGCCGTTAGTTTACACGTCTGAAGGGGGGTAAACAATTTGCGGCATCGCTGTCACCAGCTGTTTATCCGCTATGGAATATTACAGGTTTGCCGCTATTTCGGATTGGTCGAGATCTGCCGTAATGCAGGCCTGGCCCAGCGACTCCAGCAAGACAAAGCGAACTCGCCCACTTAGCACTTTCTTATCGCCCCGCATTGCATCCATAAACTCGACAACCGTCATTCCTGCTGGCGCAGATGTGGGGAGTGAAAATACATCGAGAAACGCCGACAGCGCGTCAACCGTATCATAAGAGACAGCGCCGCGCGCAGCCGAAATACGCGTGGCAATTGACATTCCGGCTGCCACTGCCTCGCCGTGCAGCCATTCGCCAAAACCTTGCTCTTTTTCAATGGCATGCCCGAAGGTGTGTCCGAAATTGAGGATGGCACGAACCCCGCCCTCTCGCTCATCTTGTTCCACTACCTTTGCTTTGATTGAGCAGCAGCGAGAAATCACCTCTGTCAACACTGTAGGGTCACGCCTTACTAACGCCGCCTGATGCCGAATCAGAAAGTGAAAAAAATCCGCATCTGCAATAAGACCATACTTGACCACCTCGGCTATTCCAGCAGCAAACTCTCTATCAGGCAGTGTATCAAGCGTACTCGTGTCTATAATGACGCCAATGGGTTGATGGAAAGCACCAATCAGATTCTTACCCGCCGGGTGATTGATCCCTGTCTTACCGCCTACCGAGGAATCCACTTGGGACAGCAGCGTGGTGGGTATCTGAATAAAGTCTGCACCGCGAAGAAAGCTCGCTGCCGCAAACCCAGTAATATCTCCGACAACACCCCCGCCAAGTGCAATAAAAATCGTGCTGCGCTCCTGCTTGTCTTCAAGCGCCGCTGTCACTATTTGTGCAAAGCTATCGAGTGTTTTGTGTACCTCACCATCCGGGAGTATGACGCGCGTAACCTTGCGCTCACCCACC
>CAJYAI010000044.1 GCA_913064725.1 uncultured Alteromonadaceae bacterium
GCCATTAAAGCTCGCACTTCGGTCTCAGGTCGCCGCCAATTCTCACTAGAGAATGCGAATAGGGTCAGCGTTTTAATCCCGCGGTCTCTACAGGCGTACAACAGTGGCTTCACCACATCCGCACCCGCTTTGTGACCCAATGGCCCAGGCACACCCTTTGCTTCAGCCCAGCGATTATTCCCATCCATAATGATGGCAATATGATTTGGTACTCGATCGGCAGTGGTAGCGGGAAGATTCACTCTGTAAAGGTACCCGCGGTTAAATTTCCATCAAATCAGATTCTTTGACGGCAAGGGCTGCGTCAATCTTGGCGACAAATGCATCGGTCAGCTTTTGTATTTGATCCTGACCTCGTCGCTCCTCGTCTTCAGAAATCTCCTTGTCTCTCACCAGGTCTTTCAGCATGCCATTGGCATCGCGGCGCGCATTGCGGATCGAAACCCTCGCGGCTTCCGCCTCTGATCGCGCCTGCTTGATGTAACCCTTGCGGGTTTCTTCCGTCAGCATGGGCATTGGAATCCTGATCACATCACCCGCCGACGATGGATTCAGGCCAAGATCGCTTTTCATGATCGCTTTTTCAACGTCAGGCGTGATGGATTTATCAAACACGCTGACAGCCAGCGTCCGAGCATCTTCGACATTAATGCTCGCCATCTGCTTCAAAGGTGTCTCAGCACCGTAATAATCAATACGGATCCCGTCTAAAATACTCGGATGGGCGCGCCCAGTTCGGATTTTGTTGAAATTTTGCGCCAATGCGTCAAGCGACTTTTCCATGCGCTCTTCCGCATCACTCTGTATATCATCAATCATATCTCTCTCCTGATCGACCCGCACTGCTGCGCTTTTGCTAGCGCTAGTGGATCAAGGTCCCCTCGGACCCACCGCGTACAATACTCAATAACGCGCCTTTCATCGACATATTAAAAACGCGGACAGGCATATGATGGTCCCTGACCAAACAGATGGCAGTGAGATCCATAACGCCCAACTTCTTATCGAGCACTTCATCGTAAGAAAGTTGCTCATATTTGACAGCTGCCGGGTCTTTCATTGGGTCGGCGTCGTAAACACCGTCTACCTTTGTCGCCTTGAGAACCACATCAGCCTCGACTTCGATCCCGCGCAAACAGGCCGATGAATCGGTCGTAAAGAACGGATTGCCGGTACCCGCTGAAAAGATCACCACATCACCTTGCGACATCGCCCGAATTGCCTTGCGCCGATCATAATGATCAACCACGCCACTCATGGGTATTGCCGACATGATTTGCGTCGCGATATTGGATCGCTCCAGAGCGTCGCGTAACGCCAAGGCATTCATAACTGTGGCTAGCATGCCCATATGATCACCGGTGACACGATCCAACCCGGCGGATTGCAGCGCGGCCCCGCGAAACAAGTTACCCCCACCGACAACCAAGCCGACCTGGACGCCAATGCCGACCAGCTGACCAATCTCTAGGGCCATTTGATCCAGCACTTTAGGATCAATCCCGAACGATTCCTGTCCTGTGAGGGCCTCACCACTGAGTTTGAGCAAAATGCGCTTATATACTTTTTCAACAGCCATGCTTACCCCTCAGTTAAATGATCGCTGCGTTGAACGCGGCAACCTAGACGCCTCAGTTTGCGAGTTGAGCAGCAACCTCTGCAGCGAAGTCTACCTTTTCAACCTCAATCCCCTCACCGACTTCAAACCGTGTGAAACCCGCGATAGTGGCTCCTGACGCGCTAACCAGCTTACCTACAGTTGTGTCGGGATCTTTAACAAAGGCTTGCTCAGTCAAGCTGTTTTCAGACAGGTACTTTCGGACACGCCCATCTATCATTTTCTCAACGATCTCAGGTGGTTTTCCAGATTCAGCTGCCTGTGCCGCATAAATCTCTCGCTCTTTCTGCAAGAGCGCCTCTGGCATATCGGCTGGTGACACCACTGCGGGGTTGACCGCAGCAACGTGCATCGCGACATCTTTTGCCAACTCGTCAGTGCCGCCCGTGAGCTCAACCAAAACCGCAATGCGACTATTGCCATGGACGTAACCGCCGACCACACCAGATTCGGCAGTTCTAACGCCGATACGACGCACTGAAATGTTCTCTCCAATTTTTTGAACAAGTGCCTGTCGCGCCGCCTCAATGTCACCGCCCGCAACTGCAGCCACATCCTCGCTATGCAACGCTACGGCCTTGTCCATGACCTGAGCGACAAAACCGACAAAGTTCTCATCGCGCGCCACAAAGTCGGTCTCGCTGTTTATCTCACCAATAACACCTGATTTACCATCAGCAGCAATACGAATTGACACCACACCATCAGCCGCTGTTCGACCTGCTTTTTTGGCGGCTTTCATACCACTGGACTTGCGCAGTTCTTCAATGGCCACTTCAATATCACCGCCGGCGGCCGCCAACGCTTTCTTGCACTCGAGCAACCCTAGCCCTGTTCGTTCACGTAATTCTTTCACTGATGCAGCAGACATGTGTCCCACCCTTCTGACGTCTTCAATTGAACCATTCCTCGAGAACGAGGAATTCACATAAAAAAAAGCCGCGCGTGGCGCGGCCCATTCTGAATTCCTAGTCGGCTCCAGCTGCCTCTGCAACTTCGGCTTCAGCTTCGACTTCGACTTCGACTTCGACACCCTCAGCTTCTAGGACCTCGACGAATTCATCAACCACGGGTGCCTCTGATGACGCGCCCTTTCCAGCCAGTACAGCATCCGCCACGGCCGTAACATACAGTTTGACAGCGCGAATAGCGTCATCGTTCCCAGGAATCACATAATCGACTCCGTCCGGGTTGCTGTTCGTATCGACAATACCAATGACCGGAATGCCAAGCTTGTTAGCTTCCGTAATTGCAATACGCTCGTGATCAACATCAACGACAAATAGTGCGTCAGGCAGACCGCCCATGTCCTTAATCCCACCGATGGATCGGTCGAGTTTATCCTTGCTACGAGAGCGCATTAGCGCTTCCTTTTTGGTCAACTTGGCAAACGTACCGTCTTCTATTTGCGCCTCAAGCTCGCGTAGCCGCTTGATTGAAGACCGAATAGTCTTGTAGTTAGTGAGCATCCCGCCGAGCCAGCGATGACTCACAAAAGGCATACCGCAGCGCGCAGCTTGCTCTTCTATGATTTTACCCGCAGCTCGTTTTGTACCCACGAACATGATTTGGTTCTTGTTTTCCACCAGCCTGCGGACAAATCCCAAGGCGTCGTTAAACGCGGGGACAGTGTGCTCAAGGTTGATGATATGGATTTTGTTGCGTGCCCCGAAGATGTACTGGTCCATCTTTGGATTCCAGAATCGGGTTTGGTGGCCAAAGTGCGCGCCGGCCTGCAGCAACTCGCGCATGCTTACTTGTGTCATAAATTATCTCTTAGTTGGGTTTACCTTCCGCTCTCTTAAGATGTCCAACTGGTTTCCCAGCACCCGGCATCCTAAACGTCGAGAGCGTGCTTATTTACTCCCATCAATAACGGAAGCGGCGCGCTTTATACCACAGCTACTCCCTCTGCTGAAGCCTTTGCCTGTAATATACGGCCGCTATTGCGGTAAACTACCGAATATCGCCGACACTAACCGATATGATCTGAGATAAATGACGTGAGCGCCTTAACCATAAAGACAGACAGTGACATTTCAGGAATGCGAGAAGCGGGTCGCCTAGCGGCCGAGGTGCTAGAAATGATCGCACCGCTTGTCGAGCCCGGCATCTCTACGGGAGAGCTTGACCGCATTTGTCACGACCATATCGTCAACGTTCAAAAAGCGATACCGGCGCCACTTAACTACAAAGGATTTCCAAAATCGATTTGTACGTCAGTCAATGATGTCATCTGTCACGGCATACCCTCTGAAACAAAGATTTTAAGACAGGGGGATATTATCAATATCGATGTCACCGTCATCAAAAACGGGTGGCATGGCGACACCAGCATCATGTTACCCGTTGGTGCAGTGGCGCCTCATGCCGAACGACTCATGCGCGTTACCCAAGAGTGTTTGTACAAAGGCTTGTCTCTCGTTAGACCCGGCGCTCGGCTCGGCGATATCGGTCAGGTTATCCAGCAATACGCTGAGGCCTCCTACTATTCAGTCGTTAGAGAATACTGCGGGCATGGCATTGGCCAAGTGTTTCACGAAGAGCCCCAAGTCCTGCACTATGGGCGCGCGGGAACGGGTTTGGAACTCCAAAAGGGCATGACCTTTACGATTGAGCCAATGATTAATGCTGGCAAGCGCCACACCAAACTAAATGCCAGAGACGGCTGGACGGTAACGACTCGTGACGGGAGGTTATCCGCGCAGTGGGAGCATACAATTGCCGTTACTGACGATGGCTGCGAAGTCCTGACAAGGCGTTCTAACGAGGAATTGCCTTTCTAAGCGCTAGATTCGCTGTCAGGACAATCTCTATTTTTGCTCCGAAATCCCGGCTACACCGTAGTTAACCTCAATCAGGAAAGAATCCGCACGACATGAATGCTAACGCGCTATCGACCCTAGTTTCTGCCGTTCGCTCCGAGCTATCGGATGTGACTCAACAAGCGGCCAATGAGTTCGATAGTTTGCGACCTATCAGGCCGTTACTCGAACGCAGGTGTGTGAGTGTCGACGACGCGTTATTCCGTCTTTGGGAAGCCTCTGGGTTGAGTAAATCAGGTGCCGCACTTATCGCCGTAGGAGGCTATGGCCGTGGCGAACTTTTCCCCTCGTCTGATGTCGATATTCTGATATTACTCGATGACCCGTCTGGCGCTGAGGACACTCAGCTCAGTGCGTTCATCGGCGCCCTTTGGGACTTAGGTCTAAAAATTGGTCACAGTGTCAGGACTGTCTACGAATGTCGTGAGCTTGCTACAACTGACATTACGGTAATGACAACCCTTTTAGAAACACGTTTGCTCACTGGGCCTGACACCCTCTATCGACAGTTACTGAGTGCTGTAAACGACGACAGGCTCTGGACAAGTGGTGCCTTTTTTCAAGCCAAAGTCGACGAGCAGATTGAGCGCCATAAAAAGTTTGGATTAACGGGCTACAGCTTGGAGCCTAACGTAAAATCCTCGCCGGGCGGATTGCGCGATATTCAGGTTATCGGGTGGATCGCAAAACGACATTTTGGCGCCACCTTAGACATATTGCCTGTCGGAGAGTTTTTGACTGAGCAGGAACTCGCACTTCTGAACGAGGGGCAGGACTACCTCAGTCGTGTGCGCTTTGCCTTACATCGCCTGACCGGGCGCGAGGAGGACAGGTTATTGTTCGAACACCAGCAGGCGCTGGCGCGTGAATGGGGGTTTGAAGACGGGGGCAAACTTGCGGTTGAGCAATTCATGCAAGCTTACTTTCGAAACGTGCAAGCGGTATCGCACGTGTCAGCGCTTCTGATCGACATCTACGAGAAAACACTGCTTCACCCCGCTCCGCAAAAAGCCACTCCAATCGATGATGATTTTGAGCTTCTAGGCGATCGGATTTCAGCGCGACACGAGAAGGTTTTTGTTAATAACCCATCAAACCTACTGCGTATTTTTGCCGTTATCGGCAGGGATCGGCACATAAAGCGAATTGACCCTGAGACAACACGGCAGCTAAGAGCAGCCGCTGTGCTCATTGATTCATCGTTCCGCCTCGACCCAGTCAACCGTAAACTATTTTGCGATGTACTTGCCTCGCCTTATTCGATGACAAAACAGCTTCGTCGAATGTTGCGCCACGGAATTCTTGGCCGTTACCTTCCGGAGTTCGAAAAGATCGTCGGTCAAATGCAGTTCGACATGTTCCACACTTACACGGTCGACGCACACACCATGAAGGTGATTGCAAACAGCCGCCGCTTCCTGCGCGCAGACTTCACGGATCGATTCCCCGTTACGACGAGAATCGCGCAGCGCCTTCGCAAACCACTTCTCTTATTCGTTGCCGCGCTCTATCACGATATCGGCAAAGGCCGAGGCGGTGATCACTCGGAACTCGGCGCCATAGACGCTCGCACATTTTGCGAACAGCATTTTTTTGATGAACCTGATACCGAACTTATTGTCTGGCTGGTTAGGAATCACTTGTACATGAGCTCCTTCTCACAAAAACGCGATATTTCCGATCCACGTGAAATCCAGCGATTCGCTGAGTACGTGTCGACCGAAGAGCGGCTAGATTATTTATTTACGCTCACCGTTGCCGACATCAATGGGACGAATCCAGAACTTTGGAATGCCTGGCGGAGTTCGCTGTTACGCCACCTTTATACGGAAACCAGGCGGGCGTTGCGCAGGGGCTTGGGCAATCCACTCGTTCGAGAGGACGTGATTGCAGCCACCAAAAAAGCGGCGGCCCATCTGCTGGAGTTCCGTGGGTTCTTGGACGACGAGCTCTCCGATATTTGGGGTGCTCGCGGCAATGATTATTTCCTTCGAGAGCGCCCGGAGGATATCGCCTGGCACACCGAGGCGCTGGCAGATTTCGAAAACCATGGTCAACCACTGATTTTAATAAAACATTCATCCGAATCGCTTATTGCAAACGCCACTCAAATTTTTGTCCACGCACGTGATATTCCAAACGTATTTTCGAGAGTCTGCTCGGCACTTGAGCTACTCGATCTCAGTATTAATGACGCCAGAATTTACTCGGGTATCGATGGTGCGACGCTGGATACCTTTTTCGTACTGAAGGCGGATGGAACGCCTGTTGACAACAGTCCGGAGACAATCAACATGATCGAGGACGCGATTTTGAGGTCACTGATGTCGCCATCGGTGACCACGGCTCAGCAGCGCATCGCGCGCTCGCTACGATCCTTCCTGTCGCCCACCGAAATCACCTTTTTGGAAGACCACGGCCGCAATCTAACCATCATGGAAATTAGCTCTCCTGACCGTCCGGGTCTATTGGCTTGCATCGGTCAGATCCTCAGTGAGCGAGATATCGTGATTCAAGCGGCTAAAATTCAAACATTAGGCGAGCGAGTCGAGGATGTCTTCTTCCTAACGACGAGCGAAGGTCTGCGCCTAGGTGACGATCAGTTGTGCGATGCCCTGCAAGCGGATTTGTGCAGAGCACTCGATAAGGATAACGCTGCATGAACCCAGGAATGCACGAGCTTCACGCCTATCCCTTCGAGAAACTTGCTCAACTCACGAAAAATATCAAGCCAAGCTCGCTCGATCGAATTTCGCTGACTATTGGAGAGCCGAAACACCCTCCGCCCGCTCTCGTCCTAGACGCGTTGATATCCGCCATCGAGGAGGTAACGAAGTACCCATCAATCGGTGGTCTCCCTGAACTGAGAGCACAAATCGCACGATGGGTAAGTCGCCGCTTCCAGACCCGACCGCTCGATCCCGCATCTGAGGTACTCCCGGTGAATGGAACCCGCGAGGGGTTATTTTCAGTGGCACAAGCGTTCGTAACACCCAGCACTCGCGGCTCGGTGATTATCCCCAACCCCTTTTATCAAATCTACGAGGGTGCGGCCCTATTGGCCGGCGCAGAGCCAAAACTGGTTCCCTCAAGCGCGTCAACGCAATACCTAGCCAACTACCGCGCGCTTTCTGATGACGAATGGGCTTCTTGCGAGCTATTGTTTCTGTGCACTCCGGGCAATCCCGCAGGCGCCGTCATTCCCGAGTCAGATTTACGATTTCTCATTGAAAAAGCGATAGAACACAACGTTATTCTGGTGAGCGACGAGTGTTACAGCGAGCTGTATTACGACGAAACGTCCCCCCCCATAGGTTTACTGCAAGCTGCGCATAACATGGGCAATTCATCGTTCAAACAGTGCCTCGCATTTCACAGTCTTTCAAAGCGCTCAAACTTGCCGGGATTACGCTCCGGGTTCGTCGCTGGCGACTCCGAGCTTATCGGCGATTTTCGACGCTATCGCACATATCACGGCTGTGCGATGCCAGGGCATCATCAATTGGCCAGTATCGTCGCTTGGGCAGATGAGTCTCATGTTATCGACAACAGAGCTTTATATCGGGCGAAGTTTGATGCCGTAACCGCACGCCTGTCGGCCACGCTCGATACGGTTACCCCGCCAGCAGGATTTTATTTATGGCCCAAAACGCCGGTGAGCGACACAGTGTTCGCGCGGGGTTTATTAGAAAAGACTAATGTTGCCGTGCTACCTGGCAGCTATCTGGGTAGAGAGGTAGATGGCATAAATCCGGGGGCTAACCACGTTAGGTTAGCCTTAGTAGCGACCCTCGAAGAGACGCTTGAAGCTGCCGACCGCATCGCCGACTTCATGGCTCAGTGCTACAGCGCATGACAAGGAACTTACTCAAAGCGGAGCGAGTAAGCTATATAGATCAGCGGCTCGATGAGCTCTATCCAAAGCCCCCAGTGCCGCTAGACCACGCAGACCCGTTCACACTACTCATTGCGGTTCTGCTAAGTGCCCAATGCACTGATCAGCGTGTCAATCAGGTGACACCTGCTTTATTTGCGCTAGCCGACAATCCATTTGACATGGCTCAACGCAGCACAGAATCCATTCGAGAGATCATTAGACCTTGCGGGCTTTCTCCTCAAAAATCCAAGGCCATCCGCCGGCTGAGCGAAATCCTCATCGCCGAGCATGCCGGTGAGGTGCCACAAGATTTTACTTCACTGGAACGACTTCCCGGTGTGGGACACAAGACAGCGAGCGTCGTAATGGCTCAGTCCTTCGGCGTTCCCAGTTTCCCGGTCGATACACACATTCATCGCCTCGCCCAGCGCTGGGGACTGACTCGTGGACGCAATGTCGTAGAGACTGAGCGCGACCTTAAAAAGGTTTTTCTCAGAGAACGCTGGAATGACTTGCACCTTCAGATTATCTTTTACGGAAGAGAGTTCTGTACGGCGCGAGGCTGTAATGGACTTGTCTGTGAGATTTGCACGACCTGTTTTCCCGCGCGCAAACACCCAAAAAAGATCCATAAACCCTGAACAATTAGGAACCACTATGACGGCCACCTTATATGGCATTTCTAACTGCGATACGGTGCGTAAGGCGCGGCGCTGGTTGACAGCACACAACATTCCGCATGCGTTCATCGACGTCAGAGCCACGCCGCCCACCAAAAGCCAAGTAGAGCACTGGCTACTCAAGCAGGGGGCAAGTAGACTTGTCAATAAGCGCAGTACCACCTGGAAAGGCCTGTCTGCCGAGGAGCGGCAGGAGGCAGAAACGGGCGATACCACAGCCGTCTTATTAGCAAACCCGACCTTGATCAAACGGCCCATTCTTGAGCACGCGGACATCCTTGATGTAGGTTTTAGTGAGCAGGCTTACGCTGCCCATTTTCAGTTGTAAATATTTACTCAGGAGAGGTTGTTATGGCAGGTACGCTGCATGGTTTTGGTTTGGGCGTGGCGTCGAAAAACGCCAAGGGCGACGTGCTCGATGTTTTTTACCCGACACCACTAGCCAATATCTCGGGCGATTTAGTCTCTATTTTTGACGGTGTATCTGGCGAACTTAAGGCCACTGAGATTCGTGCGCTAAGTGATGGCCTTAGATCAGCGGGAGAGCATGCTCTCGCCGATATTGCAGTGCGTTTGAGCGAAGCCGGTCGGCCTGTTGTCGCGTCTTTACTAGCCGATAATGCGGCGCCCCAGACGGTTGCGGATGCCTACCTGAAGCTACACCTTCTCTCACACAGACTCATTAAGCCTCACGGCACAGACTTAACGGGTATGTTTGCACTACTTCCAAACGTGGCTTGGACCGACGAGGGACCGATTGATCTGGCTGAGCTAGCTGATCGGCAATTAACGTCGCGTCTCAAGGGGCGTGTCCTCGAAGTCGCGAGTGTCGATAAATTTCCGAAAATGACCAACTATGTAGTGCCAAGCGGAGTGAGAATTGCGCACACCGCGCGAGTTCGTCTTGGCGCTTACCTGGGATCCGGTACCACGGTAATGCATGAGGGCTTCATCAATTTCAATGCGGGAACAGACGGCCCGG
Organism: uncultured Alteromonadaceae bacterium; assembly: GCA_913064725.1. GTDB lineage: Bacteria > Pseudomonadota > Gammaproteobacteria > Pseudomonadales > Halieaceae > Luminiphilus. Next base: position 9,983 of record CAJYAI010000044.1, read on the forward strand.
GAATGATCGAGGGACGGATATCAGCAGGTGTCATGGTAGGTAAAGGCTCTGACCTTGGCGGAGGTTGCTCTACCATGGGAACTCTATCCGGTGGGGGCAACATCATCATCTCTGTCGGGGAGTCTTGTCTGCTAGGCGCAAACGCAGGACTAGGAATACCACTAGGGGATCGCTGCACCGTGGAGGCAGGACTTTTCGTCACGGCGGGAACGAAAGTAACGGTATTGGATGATGCGCGTGAGGCTGTCGAGACATTGGCTGCGAGGCACCTTTCGGGACAATCGGACTTACTGTTTAGGCGCAACTCCCAGTCAGGTTCAGTAGAATGTCTGACCAATCAAACAGCCATCGAACTGAACGAAAGCCTTCATGACAACAACTGAGACAGAGCATGCCGCAATTGCGTTGACGAAAGAGTTAATCCGGCGGCAATCAATTACACCTGAAGATGACGGCTGTCAGCCCTTGATGGCTGAACGTCTCAGCAGCATCGGCTTCACATGTGAGTCGCTGCCTGCTGAGAATGTGCTGAATCTGTGGGCAACACATGGCTCTCAAGGTCCAACCTTAGTATTTGCAGGTCATACCGACGTCGTGCCACCAGGTCCGAGAGAGCACTGGGACAGTGACCCTTTTGTGCCCAGTGAACGCGACGGGCTCCTTTACGGTCGCGGCGCCGCCGATATGAAAGCGAGCTTGGCTGCCATGATTGTTGCAACTGAATCCTTCATCGCCAAGCACCCTAATCACAACGGCCGAATTGCTTATCTTATTACAGCAGACGAGGAGGGCCCTGCAATTCATGGGACACGCCATGTTGTTGATACCCTGTTAGCCCGAGGCGAAACCATTGACTGGTGTGTTGTCGGTGAGCCATCGAGCACGCAATCCCTAGGTGATGTGATAAAAAATGGACGGCGCGGGTCGATTAATGCCACGTTGACCGTAAAAGGACGACAAGGTCATGTTGCCTACCCTCACTTAGCCAACAACCCCATGCATGCTGCCTTCACGGTGCTGGAGGACCTTCGTGCTATAGCGTGGGATAACGGGAACGCCTTCTTCGATCCAACTCAACTTCAGTTTTCCAACATTCAGTCGGGTACGGGTGCAACGAATGTCATACCCGGAGAGCTTGTCGCTATTTTTAATGTCCGTTTTTCTACGGAAACAACCGCTATAACAATTCAGGAAACCTGCGAGGCTACCCTAGATGCCCGCGGGCTTGACTATGAAATTAAGTGGCAACTTAGCGGAAACCCGTTCCTCACCGAGCCAGGTGACCTAGTCGACGCCGTCCGTGACAGTATCTTTAACGTCACAGGGACACACACCCAACTCAGTACAGGTGGCGGCACGTCAGATGGTCGTTTCATCGCGGAGACGGGGAGCCAAATTATTGAGCTGGGGCCCATCAATGCGTCGATTCACCAACGCAACGAACATGTGCTTATCGCCGATATACCGAGGCTCGCACAGATTTATGAAGAGGTAATGGAGCGATTGCTTACCTAGACCACCAGAAGCTGCCCATCCGACACAAATGTAAACTGCGCTTCGGGAGCCGCCACTGAGAGCCCCTCGCTCAAAGCCCGGAAATAGTCTTCACATGCTCTGCTCCAAACATCGTTTTCAAGCGGGCAGATGAAAGACCACATCAACGCAGGATTTAAGGACAACGCTGCCTCAAGTGCGCGCGTGACACCAACTATCTGTGTCTGAAGATAATCGGTGGCGCTACGGACCTCAGACGACTCGGTTTCGATATACCCAAATGTGCTTAATTCGCAAAAGATAGAGCGAGGCGTATCAGCTTGTCGAAACCAGTCCAGCAATCGGGCCTGCCCCTCGATCGAGCCCAGATGCAGCGACAAGCGATCGACGGCATCTATCTCTAAGTCGATATCAGAAACGGTCACCCAGACCACTTTGTCATGCGTCATTAACAACTGCATCGCCGTATCAAATGAGAGCCTATCGCCGATGTATAAGCACGTCGTTCTCATACGACCGCGCTCTTAGGCTTCACAATGACATCAAAGCGAACTGTCTTACCGACGATACTATGCGACGGTTTAGCCGCACTCAGCGGCCGAGCCTTGGCTGGGCGCTTTACGACGACGCGATCGACTGCCTGCCGGTAAGCCCAAGCCAGTAAGCTCTCGGCATCTGCATAGTCGCAGTCATCAGACTGCAGTGCTTGTATCGTTGCCAGATCCTTTTTGACCGCCGCCGACTTACTGCGCTCTGGGAACATCGGGTCAATGTAAATAACGTCAAAGCCTTCAACTTCGTGATGCGCACTATCACCTGTCATGACCTGCATTCTGTTGGCGGCTTGCACTACCTTGATATTAGAACTTATCAACGCCCGCGCAACCGCCTCGCGCAAGAGATAGTTAAGGGGCCTTGATGCCTCAGACAGTGCGACAAAACAGCCTAGATCGGCCATTACAAATGCATCGCGCCCTAAGCCCGCTGTCGCATCAAAAACGCGAGGACAGAGATTGTCCTTGACACCTATGGCGCGCCCAAGGGGCTCGTTGTGACCAGCCTTACGCCGGTGCAACATATCTGCGGATGCAAAGTCCACGTGCACCGGGCCTAACCTTGGCGCCTGCAAACGCTGCAGCCAAGAACAGTCAATATCGACCACCAAAGCCACACCGGAGTCCAATGCATCGATATCCTCAACGAAGGGCAACGCTAATGTCTTAGCCACGACTTTTGCCGAGGGGAGCAGAGACCAGGAAGCGGCTGTGACAACACACGACACTATCTATTCCTCAAACCGAGACCGCTATTCCTCAAACCAAGACCGAGTTCTTGGCTACCGAGCACGACAGTAAAGCCCAAATTGTGGGCCGTCTGACTCAAGCCATGTTTGTCGGTAACCTCAACTACTCGCGCATCCGCCTGACCCACTGACCACGACTCGAATCGAATATCGGTCAATAGGCTTTCACCCATGCGAAGCCCTGACATATCAAGCAACTCATCCCGCGCGTAACGCAAAAAATCTGCCGGACCGACCAGTTCATCAGAGTGGGGCAATGTTGCGCCAAAGTCGCCAATGTAAATGCCATTGGGAGGGACGTAATCAATCAGTCGGGCCAGCTTGATCGTCACGTCGCCGACGATGTAACTAAAGATGGTGGGGTTGATGCCCTCGGCCTGTGATAACTCGTAATGACTTCCTATGTGAAAAGCAGACCTGAGCGTCGGGACTATTCCAGACCGTGCTTTATCGCGAGCAACCGCATTATCGATCAGCACCAATAAAAAAAAGGTCAACAGATCAACATTGGGGAACTTACCCAAGTCCCGATTCCATACGTAGTAACCATCACCCGTTGTTGTCCGGGCAAAGCTCACCTCCACGCCTTCTTGCTTCAGCTTGGAGTAGGCGGAGTTCATGGAGTAGGACAGGCTATTAAGCTGACTGGCTTGTTCAAATGGTCGAAAGAGTGAGAAGTCGGCGATGTCAAACAGCAACACCGCTCGACTATCCTCGTGCCCAAGGCTGTACCGCTTGATCATCTCATCGATACGCGCTACTGACTCCTGCTCGGTACTCAGAACCGAATCTAGCTTGATGAAACTGGGCGCGACGCCCAGCCGGTTAGCGATAGCAAAGATCTCGTCATGACTCTTGAACCGAGATCCAGAAATTAACTGTCGCACATAATCTTCGTTGCCTTGCCCGTCGCCCGAAGGGTGATCCGGCGCCGTAAAGTTCCCAAGAAAATAATGCGGCACGACGATGGTGAGAAGCCCATTGGGGTCAAAGGCCCAACACAGAACAATGCTTTGTCCCAGCCGCCACTGCTTCTTCAGCGTTGTTTCTAATTGGTCGAGCGCCATGATTTATCGCCTACATCCTATCTGCGCACAAATCTAATCGTTATGCGACTCACACCTCGAACTTAGGTACATCCACTGGCATGATACCCACTCAATGAGGGAATTCGTCATGCTACTTAATTGTGGAGCGCGCCATACGATATCAAAAGTGAGTCGGCTTTCGCAGGTTCGATCGAGCCAGATTCCCCTACTGCTGATCTTACTGAGCCAGTCTGCTTGTAGTCACCTAGATCGATATGACATCACACTCAACGAGCGTACACTTTATTCACCAAGGAGTCTGTTCGAAGACTACTACCTACCCGATGCCGCTCTTGCGGACTGTGTCTCTCAAGCCATTGAAGACGCTGAAGTCGTCACGGCAGATGGACTAGAAGTGCTCAATTGCTCAAAGGCAGGCATTCAATCACTCGGAGGATTGGCGCGTTTCAGTGAACTCAAGCGACTGAAAGTGAACGATAATAATATTCGTAATCTTGTCGAGTTAACTAAACTTGATGCGCTTCTCGAAATCCAAATTGACAATAATGCGATTGTCGACGTTGTTCCTCTCACTGCCCTACCTGACCTGCAAACTGTTAGCCTTTCTGGAAACGCGGCCCTGCAATGCCACAGCCTCTCTCAGTTTGCTAATCGCGTAACCGTCATCAAACCAGAGCACTGCTAATGCCGACCTATTGGCTTTACCGCTCGATAGCGGCGCTCCCCCTGTCGTGGTCCTACAAACTAGCGGACATATTGGCTTGGTTGACGGAATTCGTTTTTAAATACCGAGTGGAGACTGTTGAGAAAAATTTGCGGAACGCCTTCCCTGAGGAGTCAGATGAATGGTACGCGCAGACACGTCATCGTTTTTATCAACAGTTCGTTGATGTCACAGTTGAGACGATGTATGCCTGGCGGATGTCTCGGACTGAACTCGAGAGACGCATGACGATCAGCGGCTGGGATCCACTGATATCCTCCGAGGGGGAGTCGTTGAAGCCCGGCATTATATTGTCGATCCACCATACAAATTGGGAGTGGCTGACACAGCGTGCAAGTTTGGCCGCAACCGCCCCACTCGATGGGGTCTATAAACCGCTGCACGACCGAGGTGCTGACCGCTTCGCACTTGAGTCCCGAAGCAAGTGGGGTGCGACGTTGATAACCATGAAAACGATCAGTAAACATGTATTGAAGAATCGGCGAAGGCCACGCGTTCTCGCGCTACTTGCCGACCAATCGCCAGGGAAGCGTGAATCGGTTCACTGGACTGAGTTCTTGCACCAACCAACGGCTTTTTTCACTGGACCGGCGGTGCTTGCGCGATTAACGCGATACCCCGTGTATTTTGCGAGGACCCAACGGATCAGCAGAGGGCATTATCATGTCGAGCTCATACCCATCTGCGAAACACCTGGCTCTATGAGCGAGGCCGAGCTGATAGAGCGTTACGTTGAGCTGTCGGAAGAGACGATTCGCAATCAACCGGAAAGCTACTTGTGGAGCAATCGGCGGTGGAAGTTGGCGCCGCCTTACGCCACTCGAGATATGTCGTCATCCGACTTGGGCGACACCCAATCGAAACCCTGACTCTGAGTTGCGTAAATAACGGTCAGATCCGTGCTGCTTATCATCGGTTCGAGCAGGGACTCAACGACATCGATCGCATTGTTTTGCTCTGAAATATGGCCGGCAATCACAACCTGCGGCAAGTCGTCGCCCAGCGAATTAAGCATCGCCAACGCCTGTTGGTTATTGAGATGTCCGAAGTCGCCTGACACCCTTCGCTTAAGCGCCGCAGGATATGGGCCGCGCCGCAACATCTCAAGATCATGATTGAATTCGAGCAACAAAAGATCGCAGCGACTGTAGGCACGTAACACATGCTCTGAGACCGTACCTAAATCGGTCAGAACCCCCACCTGCTTATCCGCATGCTGAAAAATATATTGAACTGGCTCGCGCGCGTCATGCGGGACCGTCACGGCAGTGACATCGATATCACCAATCGCAAATGTTGAGTCACTAGCAATCTCGACGACGCGGCGAGCGCTCTCTAACTTACCGGAAATAATTGAGCCGTGAGTGGCGTAGATTGGCGCACCGGTCGCCTTTGAAATCGCAGTTACACCGCCGATATGATCGGAGTGCTCATGTGTCACTAAAATCGCGTCAATATCGGCGGCATCGACATCGAGCTCAACTAATCGAGCCAGCATCTCTCTGGCTCCAAAACCACAATCGACAAGCAGCGTTGTCTCGCCCGAGCAGACTAAAGTCGCATTTCCTTTACTGCCAGAGCCAACCGATGCGAGTCTAAGCATTAAGTAATATTGCCTTGTAAAAGCGTGAGCAAGCCCTGCTGTTCGAGCTCATCGAGCGACTGTCCCTCAATGTTGACAATGGAGATGACAACCTGAGCAGCTACGTCCTCAGCCAGCTGAACCTGAAATTCTTGACCCAGCAGTGGATCATCTCGCTCCGACCCCCAAAGCCAGGAAAACCATCCATCATCATCCTCGCCATCAGGCCCTACATAGGTGACATAAAAGACGCCCTCGCTGCGGTTCTTGTCGTCAAGCCGGAAGCCAGCATCTGAAAAGCCTTTTTCTACCGCCGCCCAGGCTCGGTTAAACGGAAGCGCCAATCGCAATCGCGCGCCATCAACGTCTTCCTCAAGGGCAATGCGACCGGCCCCTGTTATTGCTTGTTCAGCCATCATAGAGACAGGCGCAGACTCAGCACTGTTCGCGATGAACTGGGCTATATTACGCAGCATAACTTGCTCCAAATCAGCATCGTCAGAGTTCGCTGGCCAGACAGTTAAATCCAAGTCCTTTGCCATATTTTGCTGCAGAATATGAAGTTCGGATGTGTTTCGCTGAACACCTGAATCGACTCTGAATCGGAAACGGGACTCAAGACTTCGGTCCTCGAGTAAAACGAATGCCGTATCAATCAGACCCGCCGACGCGTCGACGGCTGAGACGCTGATGCCACTACTCACTAAAAAAGCTCGAACCTGCGGCCACAGCTGACCTGGCGCCACATTTACGACTGCCCAGCCGTTGTCACCCAGTCTTTGCAACCTGACGGCATCCAGTTGAGAGCCTGCTGTCAGAGGCGCGGGGCGAGGCGTTTTACCCGTCACGGGAATTGCCAGATTTTCGGCTACATCGGGGATTGGGTAGGCCTGCTGAATCGCCTTCGAATCGAGGTCCGGTGGCACAACAATTGAGTCGGCTTCCACGGCCTCAGCGTAGTCGCCATCTAGTTCAGATTCCGTAGCCCACGGCAATATATCGGTGGATTCGGGTACGAGGGCGCAGCTTGCCACAGCCATTAGTGCCACTGCGCAGAATAGTCTTTTTATTTTAAGCATTCGTCGATCGCCTTTATAAGTCCACCCTCAAACTCTTCTGATAGTGGTACCAGAGGAAGTCTCATGGTCGGGTCAATTAACCCCATGTAGCCCAAAGCATATTTGACGGGAATTGGGTTTGGTTCAAGAAACAAAGCACGATGCAGGGGCTGAAGTCGAGTATCGACGACTCGCCCCGTGTCAATATCGCCCGATAAAACAAGGCGACACAACTCTGACATTTGCGCGGGCGCGACATTCGCAGTCACAGATATGCACCCTTTTGCACCCGCCTCTAGCAGCTCACAGGTCGTGCCATCGTCACCGGAGTAGACCGCAAAGCCCTCGGGTAAGGACTGGATCAACGCCGCGCCGCGCGCTACATCGCCCGTTGCATCTTTTAAACCGACAATGTTTTCGACGTGACTCAATCGCAGGATGGTCTCATCAGACAGATCACAACCCGTCCGAGACGGTACATTGTATAAAATAATGGGTAAATTGATTGCCTCTGCAACGGCTCTGAAGTGCTGAAACAGCCCTTCTTGTGTCGGTCGGTTGTAATATGGAGTGACCAGCAATGCACAATCCGCCCCCGCTTCCGCGGCCGCGACTGTCAGCTCGACTGCTTCTAAGGTTGAGTTAGAGCCCGTGCCTGCCATGATGGGAATTCGACCACCAGCATGGCTAACACCGAAACGAATAACTTCTTTATGTTCGGTATGGCTCAGTGTGGACGCCTCACCTGTTGTGCCCACCAAACCAAGCGCCGCAGTTCCGTTTTCGATATGAAAATCGATAAGACGCTCAAAAGCTCGCCAGTCAACGTCACCAGAGTCCGTCATAGGTGTTACCAGCGCGACTATACTTCCGGTTATCATCGGCTTACTCCAGCGATGAGAAAATTCAAAGTGAGGATTATCATGATCGCGCAATTATCCATGTCGAGAGCAGTTACACAACCGGAATTACTATCGCTCAGGCACTTGACCACAGTGTTTCTTCTCTTTTCAGCGCTTTTGACAGCATCAAATGTCATGAGTTCAGAGTTTGAGCGTCAGATAAGGCCGTTAACGGCAATCGATCGACACTACATGTCGGAACAGCGCCAAGCAGTGGAAGCGCTTGCCAATCGATTGGGTCGTCGTCTTTCCGGAGTGCCAACACGAGATTTGGATACGCTTCAGAGGATCATAGATAACCGCTGGGTCGATCCCGAGGATATTCAAACATCGCAAGCTTTGGGTATCGTTTTCGGCGATCTACTGGCGAGCGAACTGGACTTTGACTGGGTTGTTTATCGAGATTCAGCAGGTCGGTCCCGGGCGCTTCGCTACCGAGATCGCGATCTCTTCATTTTTCCAATCACGATGGTGTCACGTAGGCTTTCGGCTGGAGCCGACTTGTCGGTAAATGACCTGTTTGATGAGCAACGCATTAAGCAGCGCGAAAACTTACCGGGAGCGCGCTGGATGCCTCAGTAAATAGATAGTCGACTGGCCAGCACCGTTGCAATATTTAACCAAAGGTGATGGGCGTCGCTGCGGCCCCCTGTCACCTGTAAGGCTAGTTTCGCAGCGGAAAGTCAAAGCTGCGTTCATACGTAATAATACCGTCAGCCCAACCTGCGCGATGGCGAACCCCTGGACTAAATCGATCGCCTTTTTCATAACCTGCATCTCCCGGATACAGCATGACGACATCATCAGGATTCTCTGCGCAAACCTTGGGGAAAAAATAAGGCGCAACGCGCTGCTGCACCGCATCAATCGTCTCATCAACCGAGTGGTAGCTGGCTAGATCAATGAGGCTTACCACCGTGGGCGGCGGTAGACGAAGATTTTCCGCTTTATGTTCAGCAAGCGCATCAGCGGGTCGTATCCATTGCGCCTCAACCATCTCCTCACCGTCCACCTTCACCATCGCGCCATCCGGCAATTCAGCCACAAAAAACCAAGTCGCAAATCGACGCTTCATCCCTACTGGTGTCAACCAGTGTGAAAAACCGCTCAGTGCTGACGTCGCCAAAGAAATGCCCGCTTCTTCGAACAGCTCTCTCACGGCCGCGCTCCGAAATCTATCTAACTCCGAGCACCCTGAATCGTTTTCATCAACCTTCCCACCCGGGAACATCCAGACACTGGCCATATTGTTAGCAGCTGGATTGCGCTTAAGGAGGAGCACCTCAGGTCCGAATTGGCCCCGACGAAGGACGAGAACGGTCGACGCTAGAATAGCATCCTCGCCCCTCTCACGTAGCCGATTCGCCGGTAATGATGGCGGTATGTCAGTAGGCATAACTACAGTCAAAACAATGCAGATAAACATGTTTCGGATCGTTTAACTGCATCATGATGCTGTGCTGATCGTATAGGGGTTTAACCCAAGTCATGACAGCGCTTAGACTCGCGGGCACAGACACGCCAAAGCCCTTACCTAACTCCTCCAACAGAAGCTGTTGAGGCGAAATGGATTGCCCGAAGCGCCTCCATTCAAAGGTCTCTAGCTGTGCGAGGTCGGCCGCGGACGCAATTGCATCATCTAGCCCACCGAGCTTGTCGACGAGCCCATTCTCCTTTGCCTGACGTCCACTCCAAACCTTACCTCCGGCAATGGCGTCAACCTCATCAATTGTCATGCCTCGCGATGACGCAACCAGCGACAAAAATTCGCGATAAGTACCATCGATGATCGCTTGTAAAATGCGCTCTGACTGCTCATCAAGTGGTCTGGCAGGATCAAAACTTCCTGCCATAGCGGTTGTCCCAACACCGTCAACGGTTGCACCGGCATAATCAAATACACCCTCAATCGTTGGGAAAAGCGAGAAGGCACCAATACTACCTGTAATCGTAGACGGCAGCGCCCAAATCTCATCTGCCGCAGCCGCAATCCAATAGCCACCTGATGCCGCGGCACCGGCCATAGAAACAACGATGGGGATGCCGTCACCAGAGATGGCCTCGACCTTCGCTCGAATAACTTCTGACGCAAAAACGCTACCTCCGCCCGAATTAATCCGCAGAACGATCGCCGCCACATCTGCATCAACCGCCCGCTCGAGTTGTTCAACGATCGAGTCACTCCCGGCTACACCCTGCATGCTCTCACCTGGCATCAACGTGCCTTCAATGGGAATCACCGCTAACAGCGGCTGATCGGCATCGATAGGCTCGCGAATATCGCTTGCGTATCGTCGTAGGCTCACGAGCTCGATATCACCTTCCTCGTCGAAGGCATCAACAAGTGTTGCCACCTTGTCTTCCAATTCATCGTCATAAAGTAGCCCATCAACAAAGCCCGCATCTAAAAATACACGAGCAAGATCGCCTTCAGTCGCTTCAAGTCGTGCAGGAAAATCATTGATAAATGCGGTAACTGAACCTGGCTCCATGTTACGGCCCTTTTCTACCAACTCGGTGTAGTCCCCCCACAGGCTGTTGAGCCATTGTCCAACCACTTCACGCTCTTGTGGTGACATATCGTCTCTCAAATACGGCTCTACGGCGGACTTGTTTTCGCCAGCACGAAATACATGGAATTTGACCTTTATGTTCTCGAGAAACTGTCTGAGGTAGGTGCGGTAAACACCGAACCCCATCAGGCTAACACCACCCTCTGGGTGCAAAAAAACGTGGTCGGCCTGCGACGCCAAGAGATAATGTGACTGCGTAAAATAGTCACCCACAGCAACTATCGGCTTTCCAACTTCCGAAAAAAGATGAAGGGCTTTTATGATTTCCACCGATTGGCTAGTAGATGGGCCGTCCAGACTCTCTAAATCCAGCACGATAGCAGTGATTCGATCATCACTGGCCGCGGCTTCAATACTTGAGATGACTGTCTGAAGTAAGGTCTCGGAGCCGAGATCATTGGCCAGTAACGCATCGATTGGCTCCCGCGCTGTTCTGTCCTCCACCAAGCGCCCCTCGGGCGCAATGAGTAAGGCCGCCCTCTGCGGTAAAGGCTCGGGGACATTTTCCGACACGCTGACCGACAATACGACAATGAACACAACGAAGAAAACGAGTGGTACTAAGACCGTAATCGCTTTGCTAATGCCCGCTAATATGCGCCATATTGCTTTCAATAAGTCCATGACTTAAACCTCACTAAGTTCAATTGCTCTGCGCTCACGGCCCCGAAATCGGATATAAGCCGTACAGCAAGAAAAAAGCAGTACCACAATGGCAAGCCCACTCATCGAGATGAGACTGTCGGGACGGGCGAAGAGATCTTCAACCGCACCGACAAAATAAAAAAGCAGCAACAGGCAGTACCAGATCAGCCACTGCAGACTGTCGCGCGCGACACCCACGAGAAACAGCAGTAGGGGCGATATCGATACCAACCAAACAGGCCACCGCGCACCCAATTGCAAAACCTCGATCGCACCCTGAGCGATAAGAGCCAGGCTCAGGACCCAAATACTCAGCCACAAGGCCCCTGTCACCGCGCCTCTTTTTGTCGTCTCACTGCTCATGCCGGGACTCCCGCTGCAGCAAATCGAGCAAGCCGGCGGCCCAAAGCCTGACACAATGTTGATTCGTGATGACTCAACTCGCCATCCTTACTACCACCCTCGGCCCAATGTGTGGGACCGTACGGCGTACCGCCGGTCTGTGTGCTGTGCAACTCGGCAGATGTATAGGGCAAGCCAACATAGATCATTCCATGGTGAATTAAGGGCAGGGCCATTGTCAGCAACGTGGTTTCTTGACCACCATGCAGCGATGCTGTCGAAGCAAAAACACCGGCTGGCTTATCAACCAATGCCCCGCTCACCCAGAGAGGTGACGTATTATCAATGAAGTATTTAAGTGGCGCAGCCATATTGCCAAAACGCGTAGGGCTTCCAAGGGCCATAGCTGAGCAGTATCGTAAATCGTCCTCATCGCAATATACCGGACCGTCATCCGGCACTTCAGGACTTATCGGTCGATCAATTTCTGCACTCACCGACGGGACGGTGCGCAGACGCGCATCGACACCAGAGACTTGAACTACACCGCGGGCAACCTGTTGCGCCATGGCAGCGGTCGACCCATGTCGAGAGTAGTACAAAATCAAAACATACGGATCAGCCATGCAATACCTCTTAAACACGTTGTCGTACAGCACAATATCACGGCAGTCACCGGGTTCGGAGCCAGCTATACTGCACCGACTGAAAAAAGGTAGGGCAAAATGCGATACACGCTAAGTTTTTTATTGGTTTGGGGTCTATCAAGTTGCACGCTTGACTCCGCCGACCTGCAGTCCGACCAATGGAACGTCATCAACTATTGGGCTATCTGGTGTAAACCCTGTCGCGAAGAAATCCCAGAGCTTAATCGGCTTGACCAAGAAGCTGACATCACGGTGGTAGGCGTCAACTTCGACGGCAAGCAGGGGGCCGGTCTCGCGGCAGACGTAGCGGATCTCGACATTCAGTTTAGAGTCATTGCAGATCCCGCCGACATACTCGGCATAAGCCGCCCAACGGTTTTGCCGACAACACTGGTGGTGTCGCCGGAAGGTGAGGTAATTGCTACGCTGGTCGGGCCGCAAACAGCCTCATCCATCGCAACTCATATACGCCGGCAGCCTTGAGTGGGGAGTAAGTTGCTATTGGAATCGACCAAGTGACAACAAAAAAAACGCCGACTAAAAAGTCGGCGAATAAAAGGAGCCACTCAAATCGGGAGATGATCTCTCATCTAACCCTCAGATGTTTCCCT
>CAJYAI010000045.1 GCA_913064725.1 uncultured Alteromonadaceae bacterium
TCTCAATGCCTGCGGCATGGGCAGCCTGCATATCTGACACCTTATCACCCACCATAGCCGACTTCGTAAGATCGAGCTTAAGCTCGCTCACAGCTTTAAAAATCATGCCAGGCAGTGGCTTTCTGCACCCGCACTCAACTCCGTACTCTAAGACCGTGGCGTCAGCCAGGTGAGGACAGTAATAAACGCCAGCCAAAATAACGCCCTGTGTTTCAAGGTGACAGCGCATAGTCTGAGTTAAGGCCAGAAAATCAGCTTCACTGTAATAGCCCCGAGCAATGCCAGACTGGTTGGTAACAATAACTAACGCATACCCAGACTGACACAGATCACGCATCGCCTCGATTGCGCCCGGTAAAAATTCAAACGCGCTCCAGCCACTCACATAACCCGAGTCAACATTGATCACGCCATCTCGATCGAGAAACACAGCCGGTTGTGTCATGGATCACTCGGCACTCAAGTCAAGCTGCTCTTCAATCAGAGCGCAGAGTAAGTGGCCGATGACAATATGCATTTCCTGGATTCGCGCTGTGACATCTGAAGGTACTATGAGCGACACCTCGCACTTACCATCTAGTGCACCACCCGACTTACCTGAGAGACCAATCACTGAGGCTCCTGCGGCATGCGCTGCGTCGACGGCCTTCAACACATTATTGGAGTTTCCTGACGTGGAAATAGCAATCAACACGTCACCCGCCCGGCACAACCCGTCAACTTGTCGACTAAATACCTCATCGTAGCCGTAATCATTCCCGATCGCCGTCAAGGCAGAGGTGTCTGTCGTCAACGCAATCGCAGGCAAGGAGCGACGATCACTGACAAATCGACCTATGAGCTCAGCCGCAATATGCTGCGCGTCAGCGGCAGAACCACCATTGCCGCATAAATAAATACGATAGCCGTGCAACAGAGCGTCCGCGCACACTTCGCCAGCCGACACGATATCGGCCTCAAGCGCCGCCATTTTAGCGACTACCTGCATGTGCTCTTCCAGCGTTGCTCTAACCAACTTGCGCATGCGCAAACCCCTCATGATATAAATTCTGCGACAAACAGACGCAGAGCTAGCCTCGTCCGAAATGACCGCGTAAGCTTATCACGCGTGGATACCTTCGGAGCCAAAAACCATGTGCGCTGAGCAGTACGTCGACCCATCCAGAGTGAATTTCGATGCCTTCAAGGCGCTTGATAGGAAAACACCTATCCTCATGCTGAATAAGCTCACATTTTATGATCAGGCGCGTTACGAGGAAGGTCATCCGCTGGCAAAAACACCAATGACAGGGGCGGACGCTTACGCCAACTACGGAGCTGACAGTGGCCCCGTCTTTTCGCGTGTGGGTGGCTCGATTATTTGGCGAGGAAAATTCGAATCGACAGTCATTGGGCCCAGCGATGAGTCCTGGGATCAGGTCTTCATCGCCCGTTATCCCAATGCAGAGGCCTTCCTTGAGATGGTGACTGATCCCGTCTATCAACAAGCAGTCAAGCATCGGCAAGCAGCGGTTCTTACCTCGCGCTTGCAGCGCTTTGGTGAACTCGAGCTCGGTAATACGTTCTAAGCTTTATGACCCGAAAAAACAAAATAGCCGTGTTGGTCTCTTTCTCCGGCCAGGGTGGTGTTGAGCGAAGTTTTGCACTATTAGTCAATGAAATCGTCGCCGTAGGCGTTGAAGTGGATCTATTACTGATCAAGCGTAAGAGCCCTCACTTGGCAGCCCTGTCGCCTGCGGTTAACCAAATCCACCTAAAACGTCAGCACGCGGTGACATGTATCAATGAGGTAGCCGATTACCTGCGGAAAGAAACGCCACAAGCACTGCTCGTTGCAAAACATCGGGCCATTCTGGCCGCTCTAAAAGCGCGCAAAAAAGCTGGCACCGACACCCCAATCACCGGCGTTGTTGGTATTAATGTAACCCAGTCACTCGCGCATCGTAGTCGGCTTCAACGCTGGCATTGGGGCCGCCTAATGCGAAATGAATACCCCAAACTAAACGGCATCATCGCTGTCTCAGAGGGCGTTAGAGAAGATCTACTAACTACAACGGGCATGCCTGCCGAGCGCATCACGGCGATTAAAAACCCCGTTACCACGGCCGATATGATTCGAGAAGCGAAAGCAGCCGTTGACCATCCATGGATGCGAGATGACTTCGACGAACCGGTTGTTATTTCCGTGGGAAGGCTCACTAAGAACAAGGACCACCAAACCCTGCTAAAGGCCTTCCGACTCATCAATGACGAAGTACCATCTCGACTATTGATTCTCGGAGAAGGACCAGAGCGACCGACCTTGGAGAGGGCCATCGCTGAGACAGGGCTGTTAGATCGTGTACAGCTCCCAGGATTTGTTGATAGGCCGTGGGCTTGGATGGCCAAGTCGAGCCTTTTCGTCCTGTCATCCTTCGCAGAAGGATCGGGCAACGTTCTCACGGAGGCCATGGCTGTTGGTATCCCGGTGGTCTCTACTGATTGCCCGTCAGGCCCCAATGAAATGCTCGACGGTGGCCGTATCGCCCCCTTAGTGCCCATTGGCGATGCTGCGGCGCTCGCAGAAGCCTGTATTGGTGTTCTTAAAACTGGGATTGCGCCGTCATTGCTCGAAGAGGCCGTAGCGCCATTTAAGGCAGAGGTTGCAGCAAGGAGCTATTTGGCTTTTATGAAGGTTAACGCGCCCTTCTGAACAGGTTAATTGTCCCTATCCTCGAAACGCTCGCCCTTTTTTTCGCCAAAGCGCCTGTAAATGATGGGTATACATAGCAATCCCAGAACAATGAGCATCCATATTTCTGCACTATCCATCTATGGGCCCCACGGCAGTTCCCCAGGCGACCATTTCTGACACGCCCTGCGTAATCATTGACGATGCAAATCGTACACCAACGATCATCGTCGCACCCATCCGAACGGCGTCCTCCTGCATTCGGTAAATCGCTTCTTCTCGCGCATCAGCCATGAGTTTCGTGTAAGACGTAACCTCTCCACCGACCACATTCTTGAGAATGGCAGTGATGTCACGACCGATATTACGCGAACGCGCCGTACTGCCTCTGACTAGACCCAGTGGCACCATGCCGTCCGGCACGGTCTCTATGCTTATCAGTGCTATCTGCAACGGATCAGTTGTCATTACTCTCCTCCTGTACTTGTTCAAATCACTCTTTCAAGGGGCCAATTCACGGGGCCAATTCAAGGGTCCAGTTCAAGGGTCCAGTTCAAGGGTCCAGTTCAAGGGTCCAGTTCAAGGGTCCAGTTCAAGGGGCCAATTTTTCCTGCTCGTCAGGAAAGGCCGCGATACATTCCACCTCAAGCCTCGCGCCTAAAGCAAGTCCGTTAGCGCCAAGTGCCGAGCGCGCAGGATACGGCGGCTCAAAGTACGTCTTGTAGATATCGTTAAACACAGCCCACTCATCAACATCAGCAAGGAAGACCGTGCACTTCACAACATCAGAAAACCCCAGACCACGGCGTTTTAGCACACCGCTCATGTTACTCATGATCTGGCGACTCTCTGGACCAATGCCACCGGGAACTAAGTTATCTTCCTCATCGACTCCCACTTGCCCTGATATGAAGAGGATGTCACCAACGCGAACAGACTCGGAAAAGGGATAACCTCGTCCGGCCATCGGCCCCTCATCAAAAAATTGTGTTTCCGCGCCAGCACTGGACACGACAACACCCAAGCACAGCGCTGCTAGCGTCAGTTCTCGTATGTAAATTCTCATATCTAACTTCATATAAAGCCTCTAAAGCCATCGGTCAGTATTGGCATGACTACAGATCCTGTTAACATCGCGCGGCGCAAGAGGCCCCCGTATGTCGCCCGATCTAATACTGCTATTCATCCCTACCATAGCCTCCGTGTCGTTCACGCCAGGCCTTTGCATGACCTTAGCATTCACACTCGGATTGTCTATCGGATATCGCCGAACCTTGTGGATGATGCTGGGAGAACTGAGTGGCGTAGCAACCGTATTTGCAGTCGTTTTCTGGAGTTTGGGATGGTTGCTATCGCAGGATCCGATTTATTTTCAACTTATGTCGGTCGCAGGCGGCGCCTATCTTATGTACCTTGCAATCAAGTTATTTCGCGAGACACCCGAAAAGCTTAGAACACGAGATCTCGATAATACACACCCCGCTGCGCTGGCATTGATCGGCTACGTTACAGCTGTAAGTAACCCCAAAGGCTGGGCGTTTCTGATGGCACTGCTCCCTGGCTTTGTCGTGACTCATCTGTCTTTGCAACCACAGTTCTTCACCATGCTAGTCATTATGCTGAGCACCGAATTCGTCGCCATGACTGCCTATGCCACAGGAGGCCAATGGTTGGCAACAAAGCTAGGCGAGTCCGATGAACTCATTAACGCAAATCGTATTGCTGCGCTTATGCTCGGTCTCGCTTCGCTCTGGGTATTGAGCGGCGCGGTTATCTGAGTAGGTTATGGGTTTGCTGCAATAAAATCAGTGATCAATGCCACCAACTCATCAGGTATATCTTCCTGACAAAAATGGCCCACATTAGACACCTCTATAATCTCCGCCTCCGGAAATAGACCCTGGAAATCACTGATAGCGTGGTCGGGGGCGATACCGTAGTCCTTGTCACCCGACACCAGCGTTGCAGGTTTCGATTTCAGAGCCTCCATATCACCCGATTGCATTGTCTCAAAGACAAAAGGCAGGAATCGTCCGTAGTGAACATCGAGCGGAAAATTAATGGCGCCAATGCAGCTCTCGCGGTCAGGAAACGGCGCCGAATAGGCCTCTATCCAGGTGTCGTCGACAGCAGCCGAATTCTGAAAACCGATGATTTTCATCACCGACAAAATAGTACTCCCGAGCTCACCTAGGATGCCGTTCAGTGTGCCCGCCTCCTCGTGCTTCTCAATCCACTGAAACCAAGGCGTTTTGCCAGCTGTTGACTGGCCACCACCATAACCAAGTACGGTGTTCATCATGAACAATCGCTTGACCCGCTCTGGATTTCTGAGGGTAAAAGCACCGGCCATCGGTCCCCCCCAATCTTGGCAAACAATCGTTATATCTCGGAGATCTAACTCGTTTACAAAGCGTTCAAGATTTTCCACATGTGTCTGCAAGGTGTAGTCGCGATCTTGTGGCGTTTCCGACTTACCAAATCCCATATGATCTGGCACCACGACCCTAAAGTTTTCGGAGAGCGGACCGATCATCTTTCGATACAGATAACCCCAGGTCGGCTCTCCATGAAGGCAAAGAACCACCTCACCGTCTCTACGCCCCTCATCAACGTAATGCTGACGAAACCCTGCTGCATCAGTGAAATGCGGTTTGAATGGCCAAGTTCCTTTGAATGTCTCTGTTGCTGGAATCATCGCGAAACCTTAATGTTTTTATTAATTTATATTGGATCTATGCTTAAACTTGGGGCATGAAGCTTATAACGCCCGCTCAAGACCCGTTAGTAGATTATAGCACCCGCATGTCGACTGGTGATTACGTCCCATACGCCCACATAACAACTAACGAGCGGATTTTTGACGTTCAAGCAAAAGCCGGCGAGCCCAATATCCTATTGTTTCTCAAGGATAGTCATCTCAAATTAACTGAGCGCGCTTTGCAGTTACGTCTGCCTTTCAGGCATTTCGTTTTTACGCCAGCGTCTTTAAAAATCGACCATAGCCGATGGTTTCACTCTGCCGAGTTCTGTGACCTTTTTCAACACGAACTTGCGCCCATTAGCGCCTTCATTACCGACAGCAATCTTAAGATTAACGACTTCGTAGATGCGCAAAGTCTGGAGGAACTGCAAAAAGAGCTAGAAGACTTCAGCTTGGTAAGCACTGAGTCCCCAGCACCTGTTCTAGTCATTAATAATGCGATCGATGAAACACTCGCTAAAGACCTCATTGATTACATCGACGCCCACGAGGACGCGGGATTCGTTACCGATAAAGATTTCAAACGACGACTCCATATTCACCCGTCAACCAATTTGGAAAAGCGTCTAGATGATAAGCTGACCAAGTCCGTTTTGCCCGAGATCGAAAAAGTCTTTTACTCTGAAATCAGCCATCGCGAGACCTATAAAATCTGCCGATACGCTGGAGAAAACAGTGGGAAGTTTGGAAAGCACCGCGACACCATTTTTCCTCATTTACATCGGCGCTACGCCATGACGTTGGTGCTAAACGACGACTATGAAGGCGGTGGGATTGTCTTTCCGGAATACAACGCCAAGGTCCTGTGCGTTCCGAAGTACGGCGCCGTCATTTTCCCAGGTTCCCTATTTCATCAGGTCAATGAAATTGGCTCAGGAAACCGCTACGTCATCATCAGCTTCTTTTTTGGTGAGGCGGAGGCCATCGAAAAAGAAGGCAGTGAGCGATACCGGTTCAAAGTTAAGCGCAACGTCGTCGGCTTAACGCTCAACAGTTTGATACCCAGTTAATCGTCAGCGTAACGATAGTTCGGGAAGACGAGCTTCAATTTGTCGTGTATACCTGCGAACTCATAGTAAGACTTCAACGAGCGTTCACCGCCTACACCAAATCGCGCAATACTGTCGTCCAAAGAATCGCCGTAGACGGGATCGACCTGTTCAATGTCATCTAGTCCCAACAAGTATTTCACCTTCGACCAGGTGGCTTCAGGCCAGCCTAACCGATTTGCATTGCTGATACGTTTGATCTCATCAGGAATTCGATCACGCGACCCCTCATAGTCTGTTGCCAGTGCATGCTGGGTGGGACAAAAGATGTCAAAGCCATGAGTCCAGAGGCGCACGGCGTACAACACTTGCTCTGCCGCATGTAAGCCGAAATCGAGTTGAGAGTCGTAAGGGAAACGCTTGCGGTCTTCTGCCCGCATAAACAGCATCGCAGCGCTTATACCGAGCGACGTAGTCGGCATCTCCGGTAACTTAATCAATGACCCGTGACTTTTAATCGAATCCGCCTCGATATATCGATAACGATTCACATGACCGATTCGATCGAGGTGATCGGACGACGTCATATTTTTAATATTCATTGGATAGTGCGACAGGACAGCATTGTCATTGAACTCCAAAGCTTTACCGAACTCTTGAATTAAGATCTCGTCCCATCCGGAGAAAAATCGTGAGTGACAATCGATTTGTAAGAAGTAATCAGCGTCGGTCATCAGTGCTTCGCACCGCGCGCGAGCATAAATGGGTCCCCTCGCTTCGGTGACATCGATACGATCTACCGTCACTTGCGCAATGTCATTCAGCGCATCGTAGGAATTATCGTTTGGCTTGGCTTGAAGGCAGACGCCTATCTCTACGCGAGCCGGGCTACCCGCCTTATCGAGACAATCGTTTACGGTATGAACAACATCGGGATCGCAAAAACAAGCAATCGAAACGAAGATTTTTCCCGAAGATCCAATTTTTTTAGTGGTTTTTAGGGTTGTCTTTGGTGTTATTTCAAGCAAGTTTGAAACGGCCTTGGGTACTGCCTCATCAACGTGGTGACCTACGACGTTCTGTCCGTGCCGGTATAAGCGGTAATGAAGCTCATCGGCCGAAAATCGAAGAATTTCTTCTTTGAATTCGGGTCGATTGTATTCGAAATACAAAAAAGGTCGCGTGCGAGCTATGGTCTCGACGGCTCCTTTGAGTACCAACAACTCCATACCCTCTACGTCAATTTTCATTAGGCGACATTGATCTGGCGCAATGGCATCGATCGTCGTGATATCGCCCTGCTCCTTGAACGTATCAAAAGATAGCGAGTATCCACCAAAGTTATTGGGCCGGAAGTAGTTGGGAACCGGTATATCGACCTTTCCTTGTTGATCTCCCACGGCGAGTCGATACGGCCATACGTTTTGATAACGCCCTAGCAAGGCATTGGCACACAGAATCTGAAAGAGAAATCGTTGAGGCTCAAAACTCAGCACTCTCCCCTCGTGGCCTACACACTGAGAAAAAAACAAGGTGTGGTTGCCTACGTTAGCGCCAACATCGAGAATCGTGTCACCATTAGAGATTAAGGGGCCAAGAAGTGCTTTTTCATCAGGCGCGTAATCACCCGTCCTGCGAAGGCTTTCACAGATGACTGTATTGGTTTCCAACAGATACATAGGGCCATTAACGGTCTCATGAAGCTTTACCAGGTTGTCCGCCTCCAAGCTCAACTCTTTTAAACCTCTGAATGACTCTCAGCAATCGCCTGATTCGACGCCATAAACGAACCGCCCGACGCATATCGCCGCTTGGTCTCCTCGCTCCACTGCTCCTCCTCGCCCAACTTCACGCCGTAGGCGAGACCACGTCTAACCCCAGGCCTTAGGTGAACGCGCTCCTTCCAAGCAAGCACATTGGGATGCACAGTAATGTCGATCTTGCTCCACTTGTAGCCACGGATCCACGGGAAAATTGAAATGTCGGCGATGGTGAAGTCCTCGCCACAAACAAAAGATTTTCGCTCGAGTTGCTTATCTAGCACTCTGAGAAGTCGTTGAGCCTCCACATTGAAACGGGTGAGCGGATGAACCTTTTGCTCTTCAGGCACATCGGCCAGGTAGCGCGTGTAACTCAGCTTATTACCAAACGTGGGCCCTAACCCCGCTGCTTGCCATGTCAGCCACTGCAGAACGTCGTAGCGACTAGCATCGCTTGGATAAAGGCTTGAAGGGAACTGCTCACCGAGATACTGAAGTATTGCGCAACTTTCCATGAGTCTTATAGTGCCGTGCACCAATCCCGGTATTTTTTGGTTGGCTGATACGGCTTTGAAGGCATCACTAAATTGCTCGCCGTTCATTATATCGACGGGTATGACCTCAACTGGCGGCAGCTCGATCCCGAGCTCCCGGAGCTCCTCGATCATGATACTGATCTTCCAGCCGTTGGGCGTAGCGGCCGTCCACAGCATTAGCGGTTGCGTCATTCAAGGCCCATCTTCATTTGCCCCATGAAGTCTAGTTTCCCTAATGGCACACCCTGCATACGCAGCATGTCGTAGACCGTTGTCACGTGAAAATAAAAGTTGGGAAGCGAGAACGACAGTAAGAAGTTTGGGTTGGTAAAGGGAATCTCCATTCCCCCGCCTCTGAACACCATGGTTTTGTCATACAGGGCTGCCATCGATGTCTCGGTCTCCTGACTGAGAACCTCGACCGCGTGATCAACAAGACTGGACAAACCTTGCCAGCTCGTGTCGTCGACGCTCGGCGGCGGCTCAAATAACCCGTCTCGCATAGCGCGAAGCGCTCCGTAGGAATGGTGCCAAATGCTCAAGACCTGAAAACTGAATGGATGCATGTCGTCTTGAAGTCGAAAATTGACGATAGCACCAAGGTCGATCCCCCCTGCTTCAGCATTGGCCTCTGCTGTCCTCAGGATATGTTGCGTTGCACCCAACATCTGTAGGTACTGCCCAACACTCACTTCATAAAAAGATAACGACACGTTTGCTCTCCTTTAGTTCTCGTAAACGCCAATCATCCAAAAATCAGGTAACTCGCATGTGTTGAGACGGCTAAAACCCTACAACGTGGAGTGCTTTTTGCCTCTCCGCCAAGTAATGAACCGTATTTCCATCAAATAGCGCGCTCTGCTCAAGTTTCATTTGTACCCGCTGGTTATTCCACTCGGGAACCCGCACCACGACATTGCCTTCAATGGCATACCCCGTCATCGGATACAGAGGCCAGTCTCCGCGTCCGATAGTGGGGCCCTGGTTATCCCACATACCAATGGTGGGTCCAGGTGCGTGTCCATAAACACCTAAAGGGTGTGTATAAATAGCATGCTGAATACCCATCTTCTTAAGACTGGCCTGCGCCGACGCAAGAATTTCATTACCCGTGCGACCGGTGACGAACTCTGCCGTTAGCGCATCTTGCCAACGGTTGCCGGTGCGCATGGCCTCGACCAAGCCTGCTGGTGGCTCTGACTCTCCCAGTTTGAGCACGTAGCCCATCTCCTGAGTATCGGTACACAAGCCGAGATAGCAGAGGCCCACATCGGTATGAAGCACATCTCCGCGTCGGATAATGCCGTCCTCGGAGCCATCACCCAGAAACGGCGCGTTCTCGCCAAAATCAGCGCCTTCCCACTGCCGATTAACGTCAGGGTGAAACCATGGCTCGAGGCCCTCCTCCTCAAAGCGAGTGCGGATGAACCAGGCAACATCACCCACCGTTGTAATGCCGGGTGTGATGACCTCGCTACTGAAGGCTTTAGCGATAGTCTCTCTGGCGATGGCCACGCCGCGCTGCCACACCTCAACTTCCTCCTCAGTTCGGGTCTCCATCCATCGCACAACCAATTGCTCAGAGGAGCGAATGCGGCCTTTTAGCCCGTCACCCAAAGCCGCCTCAAGTTTTTGATAAAGGGTGTGACTAAGGCCATCGGCCACCGGCCATGTATCGCTCGTATTGACCGCAATAGTCTTCGGGTTCCGCTCGGCAATCACCTCAGCAAGTCTTTGCCATTGTGCGTCAAGATCCCCTCCTTCCCAAGCTGACTGGTAGAGCGATCCTAAGGGATAACGACTGACGGTAAGACGCTCGACACCCTCATCACCTCGATCGAAAAATACGAGCATTGTTGTTCTACGTGCAGTGAAGCGCGGCTTGGGTACCAGTGACAAAAAAACGGGATCATCATTGTACTCGCGCGCAATCACAAGCCACATATCAGTTCCGGTCTCACGCATAAGTGTGGGTAGCAAGCCCTCTAAACGCACTTCCAACAGCGCATTTTGTATCGCAGGGCGACGCTCAAAAGTCTCGATAGCGACATCGGCCGATGCGGTCTGCACTGATAGGCAACCGAGCAGTAAAAAAATGGGCCTTATCAGTCTGATACGCCACCAATGCATTGTCATCATTTCAGCACACCTGCCATTTGAAACCGCCACATCGTGCCCAGCATAATCGCGCACAGAACGTGCACAAAAGGAGCGCTGGTCACCTGTCATCAATAAATGTTTGCCAGACCGGCATGACTTTGTTCGGTTCCCAAATTTTATGCATATCATTTTTGGCATCGTCAATCGACCAGCCCAATTGTTCAGTGCGGTATTTATAGAAAAACGCAGACACCCGCATGTTAGCGGCGCAATGCACCCAGATTAGTGAATCCTCACACGACTCCAACGCAGCCACGAAGCTATTAAAGTCCACCCGCGTGGGCTTTGTAAAAATAACCGGCAAGTGAACATAGCGTATGCCTAAATTTGCCAGCACCTCATCTTCATTACCCAGCGCATTTTCGTGGTCTCTCGGCGCCAGATTGATAACGGTTGTGTACCCAGCGTTCTTGATCAGCTGCATCTGAGCTTCGGTAGGCTGCCCCGATGTTGCGATCCGATCATCAAGTTTAAGGTAGTTGAAGATGTCGTCGAGTGATTCTAGCTTACCGTCGCCGCCAAGGCGCTGGCGGATTCGCGTCCCTAGGTAGCCCAACATCGTGGCGAAGCTATTCACGCCAGCCTCCTCACATGTTTAGAGCGGAGCAA
This sequence comes from uncultured Alteromonadaceae bacterium, assembly GCA_913064725.1. GTDB lineage: Bacteria > Pseudomonadota > Gammaproteobacteria > Pseudomonadales > Halieaceae > Luminiphilus. The sequence goes on from CAJYAI010000045.1 coordinate 11,490, forward strand.
CCTCAGCGCAGTAGGCGACTCAACACTCAGACCGTTACCGGCAGGGGCTTGTTAATGGGGTGACTCAACTTTTCAGGGTCGTCAGCAAAACCGATGATGGCGCTAAACCCTACTGTTTTTTCTCGATGAACAACACGTTTGCGGCCAATAATTTTCGTGCCTACGCCGCAGGTGCGCGATTCGCCACTGTCGACGTCGAAGATCGTAAGTTCACCGGCCGTAACGAATGTCAGCGAGTCAAAATCGTGCCAGTGAAACTCATTATCGTCGGCAGGGAAATCAAACTTCATCGCCGTATACCCGGCTGCCTCGCATTGCGCGTAGGCGTCTGCTTCATTCTCAAAGGTTCCGAGTCGTTCATCCATAACCCACCTCAGGTTTGTCATTTTCATCATTATTGTCGCAGTGTGGCACAAGAGACCTAGTGGGCACCACTTTATCGCAGGATCACTCTGAAACAACACACCCCGGTATGAGGGCGTTCCGGGCAACTATATGAGATTCCCTGTGAAAGGTGATGTGAGAGACAAGGTGAGAGGCAAGGTGAAAGGTAATGAGAGAATTAATGTGAGAGGCAAGCTGAGAGTCCAGCAAAAGACGATACTAAGGCCGTGTCATGCACCTTTTGGGCGAACTGAATAGATAGTTGCCGCCGCCAACCTCTCGCGTAAAACTACGGGCCCTAAATAGAGTTTGATGGCAGCAGCCAGCCTTGTAACCCATACCATCAACGCCACGCACCGCGTAGCGTTACCGCAGCATTTGGCTGCTCTGGCTTCTCAAGCGACTCATTTGTACGACAACGCCAACGACATACAACCCCAGGAAACCGATATGAAAGCTGAGAAGAATCGGTGAATCAAATGAATCGATAAATGGATCGCCCACGGGTAAACGCCTTAGAAAATCGGTAATCGCAGGGATCATATGAAACAAGATAGTCGCGCTGTAGGCCATGGTTTGAAAATAAGGCGACGCCTTTCCAAACAGTTGAAAACGCTCCAGTAAAAAACCGCCGAATGCGGCTCCTAAGGTCAACAACGCGAGAATATGTGCGATCCCAAAGCCTCCCTGGTTGTAGATACCCAGGGCAGATGCGGCAACGATGATCGTTACCAGGAGATAGGCGGCCCCCTCTGTATCCATAGCGCGGATGAAGCCGTGTCGCCATATCGCAACCACTGCGAGCAGGAGCGCAGCAACGCCCATAATTGTGTGAAACCATCCCAGTAATGTCATTGTTGGCATAGTTGCCCCCTGTTTTAAATCTTGGCTAGACACAGCCTTCGCTTAAGCTACTTTGGTGATGCTAATCCACTCACAACGCAGTGTGCAGTCGGGTGGAACCAAAAATCATATGCTAGTCAGGCCGTTGTCGGTCGGTGAGCAGTCTCTGTCAGCATCGATGTCTAACCCTTAGAAAATTTATGCGCTAGTGCCAAAATTAAACTGCCAAACGCCGCGTAGGCAAGATTGGAAAAAACCCTACCCCAGTCGAGTCCAGCTAATTCGATCCAAACCATCGTTCCAACGCCAACCGGCATGAAAACTGCAAAAAATCGCTTCATATTCGTCGAAGTCTCACGAAACTCGCCCAAAAGCCAAAAAAGCGGCACGTAAAAAGTCAGCAGGCAAATGACAGAAAGTGCAAAGTACGAATATCCCGGCATGGGCGTATTTCCCGATAAGTTATCTTGTTTGGCTCATTGCCTAGGCTTCCGTTAACGATCCTTGATCGCACCCAAACAGCGTGAGCGGCTGCGTATTTCCGACATCATACCATCCGGCTTGAACAAATCGGCCCGATCAAGGATCCTACCAGTAAGTATCAGTTTCCAGAGGAGGCTTCATGTCCCAAAGCCCGTACCTCCAATACCAACAGCAGGACAGCACTCAGACCTTGCGCGAGGCTATGACCGAGTACCACTCGTATTTACGTGCGATAGGCCGAAAGACGCTCACTGACGACAAGGGGGGTGATGCAGTCTGGCTTTACCACGACGCTACTCATGCGATTTTTGGCCAAGATACGACCATTGAGGGTGAGGCTGCACTCGATTTTTGGGTGTTATTCGGCACAACATTTTCTTGGGCTCTGCTAATGAGATATCAACAGATCCCGGAGGTAAAACAACTCAGTCGTGCTGTCATCCAGCAACTGGGTATGTTCTTTATCCCCACCCTGTACTGGCGAAATCGCAAGGCACTTTGGGGTGTCATCCGCAACACGCGGAAAATGTCAAAAAAATGGCCTTTTGAACTGCCCAACAATCTGCTCGATAAGCGGCTGGTTGATCTGCGAAATGAGTATGGTATTCGAGTACTTACAGCGAAGCAGCGAACACCAAGTCATGCCACTGAATTCGACTATTCAATCGTCAGCAACCCGTCTTAGCTAATGTTCACCGCGGCGAGTACGTCATTAAAACCGCCGTTCTGACCAAAATCATCCTGATGACCGCGGAATTAAACAACCGAACACAGCGAACACGCGCGGCAAACACGCGTAGTGAAACCGACACCTCAATTGGCAGCATAGCGATCGTAAAATAGACCAAAATTGTCCACCGTGTAAGCGCGGGCCGCGGCGCCTATCTGCCCCCCGTCACCGATGTATTCAAAGGCGTGATAACACCCCGGGTAGATCGTGCTGACCACCTCCACACCGTCGCTTTTGAGTCGCTCAACTAGGGTCTGCGTCTCCCAATAAAAAGGATCTTTATCGCCTACGTAGGTAATGGTTGGTGGGAGGCCTGCATATGACAGCGCACGAGCCGGTGCCGCATAGGCCGTCAGCGTCTCCTTGCCACGCAATACGTCTTTTAGATAAGCGGTCCACCCCATGCGATTCAGATTTGTATCCCACACGGGAGGATCAATGTCTCTCGCCGGATCGGCGGGTTGTGTCTCATCGATCATGGGGAAAAATGGCATCTGAAACGCGACCTCGACATCACCCGAATCGCGCGCCTTGAGCGCTACGCCAAGGGTCAAACCGCCACCGGCGCTGTGCCCCCCGATAATCACCTTATTAGTGCAGCCCAGATCGCTCGCATTATCGCGCGCCCAGAGCAATGCGTCGTAACAATCCTGAAACCCGGCGGGAAAGGGACGCTGCTTTGCTTTGCGATAGTCAGGTGCAATGACAATGCAAGGCCTAGCCTTGATAAACAATTTTATAAGTTCGGCCGCCCCTTCCGGCACACCCATAACGTAACCACCACCATGGAAATAGACAAAACACGGCAGTCGTCCGTGATCCTCCATGGGTCGATACACACGAGTTCGAATGGCATACCCATCTAAGGAGCTCTTTATAAACACCGTAGAGCAATCTAACCCGACCGCGTCCTTACCCACCTGCCGGCGACGTAGCCAACCAACGATTCGAATAGCGCCCGGCAAACGCATGAGTCTCGCTATCCACCGTAAGCGGGGTACCTGATGCTGAAGATCGGGATGAAATTCACTGGTTTTTAAATGCATAGCTCGGCTTGATCTCACTGGATACACAGGGCCAGCATACCGTCGACATAACTGCGATGCTTGCATTATTGGTCAGTCACGGACATCGTTACACCCTCCTCTCCTCCGCCACGGATACTTGCGATGACTGACTTTCCGTTACCTAACACCTCAAACGATCTCACAGGGCAAGTAGCCTTTGTTACAGGGGCATCTTCAGGCTTAGGTAGACGCTTTGCGGCAGTGCTGGCCGCCTGTGGCGCTCAGGTTGTGGCAACCGGTCGACGCGTTGAAAGGCTGGAGACGTTAGCTGAGGAGATTCGGGCGGCTGGCGGAATATGCGAGCCTATCGCCCTAGATATGACCTCTAAAGAGAGCATCCGTGATGCGCTTACAGAGGCCGAGACGCGTCTCGGCACCGTGCAGATTCTTATCAATAACGCCGGCATTCCCGATGCGGCACGTGCAGTGAAGATGAGCGATGAGCTGACCGATGCTGTTTTTGATACCAATCTGGTCGGTCCGTGGGTTCTCTCCTGCGAAGTGGCCCGCCGACTGATCGAGCAGAAACGCGCTGGAAGAATTGTGAACATTGCCTCAATCGCTGCCTTCAATATCAACAGCGCTATCGCTACTACACTGTACTCAACGACAAAAAGCGCCGTTGTCCGCATGACAGAATCCCATGCAGTCGAGTGGGCGCGGAACCATATCAACGTTAACTGCATCGCCCCCGGCGCGTTTTCTAGCGAAATGATGGATGGCATGCTGTCACGCGTAGGGGACATCTCCCAAGGATTTCCGCGTAAGCGCATCTGCGACCCTGCTCAGATGGACAGCACCTTACTTTTTCTCGTTTCGCCGGCATCAGAATGCGTCACCGGAACCGTCATCAAAATTGACGACGGACAAGGGCCACGATGATGCGCTTGGTCGACGCCCTTAACTTTTCGAGTAAGCGCATCCTGGTGTGCGGTGGATCAGACGGGATTGGTTACGGCGTGGCTAGCGCATTTGCTGACGCTGGTGCCAGCGTAGCCATCACCGGGACGCGTCCACGGGACAGCTACGAGAACGACTTTAGCTTATTCACGTTCCATCAACTCGATGTGCAAGATGCCGATGCGATCCGCTCTCTGGCATCGCAATTCGACTCGCTGGATGTCTTAGTAAACTGCATTGGTGCTGTACTTTGGAAGAAGGGCGAGTTTGAACGCGCAGGCTTTGAGCAGATTCTCAGCATCAACCTATCCGGTGCCATGCAATTGTGCACCGACTTCTACCCCACTTTATGTAAATCAAGGGGATGCATCGTCCACATCGACTCGGTAGCGTCGATTAATGCGGCGGTCAATAATCCGGCCTACAGCGCCAGCAAGGCTGGGCTCGTGCAACTCACAAGGGCATTGGCAAAAAAATGGGGGCACTCAGGTGTACGGGTCAATACCGTGGCCCCTGGCATGGTGCCAACCAAGATGACCCAAAACCAGTCAGGCCCCGAGGCAGAGGCTCGTTTTAGTGCCACAAACCCCATTTCGCGCTTTGGCTCACCGCAAGACATTGCCGGCGCAGTCCTATTCTTAGCCTCCCCTATGTCCGCCTACGTCACAGGACAGCAGCTCGTTGTAGACGGTGGTCTGACTCTCTAAGTATTAGCCCATCTAAGCATTAACCCATGAAGTTACGCAGTGCATAGGACCCTAGTGTCTGCGCAACAACCGTGCCGTTACTGTCTGTCAAAACAGCCTTTTGCTGAAAATCGTAACGCCCCGATGTCGCAAGCGATGTATTCATATCAAGGGCCTGTTGGTCCGTAAACTCGGCGGTCGCGATAATATCGGTCATCGCGGGCGCCTTGAAGTCAATTTTGAGATCCCGCACAACCGGCTGGAATTTTCTCGGATCATCGAGGTAATACGCGGTGATCAGTCCACCCAGAAACTCGCCGAGCGCAAAGAGCGCGCCCGCGTGCATGATACCAATATGGTTACCCGACTCTTTGGTGTTGGGAATCGAGGCTTTGAATATGCCGTCCTTTGCCTCAAGCACCCGAAGGCCAAGAAAGGCATAGATAGGACAGTTGTCTTTTACGCCCGCTTCAAACTTAAGCAAGTCCATACAACGCTCCTTATAAACTCATCCGTGTCACCTTGAGCGTCTCACGCTTTGAGCTCTGATGACAATGGAAGGTGCAAAACCGATGACCCGGGCTAAAACTTTTGAGTTAGAGTCGTGGCGTAAACAGGAATTAACCACTTACGGAGGTTCAATGCGGCGCTACGGTACGACACCCGGGAAACCCGAGGAATATCGCAGTAAGGGACAGCAGGCGGTTACGCCGAAAGATGCCGCGACACTCATCATAGTGAAACAGGGAGACCAACCGCGTTTGCTCTTAGGTAAGCGTGCCATGACGCATAAATTTATGCCGGGTAAATTCGTATTTCCCGGTGGGCGATTGGACTACGTTGACCAACGGCTACGTGTCCCAGTCGAAATCCAAGTACCCGTCATGGAGCGCCTGCGTCGACACACACAGGCACGAACCTCTGATGCCAAACTGAGAGGGCTTGCACTGGCGGCCGTGCGAGAGACCTTCGAGGAAACGGGCTTGGTCTTAGGCACGCCTAGCAAGACAAAAGTGTTAACACGGCACGCCGGATGGCGAGCGTTTTTTAACCACGGCGTTATGCCGCCACTGGGGTCAATGGATTTTATCGCTCGAGCCATCACCCCACCCTATCGAACACGCCGGTTCGATACGCGATTTTTTATGGTTTTCGATGATGTGATTCACAGCGATCCAACAGTGATGTCCGCCGGATCAGGCGAATTGTTAGATCTACACTGGTTGACGCTACAAGAAGCGCGAGAGACGGACCTGCCCGCGATAACGCGAATGGTGATAGACATCGTGGAAAAACGGCTAGCCCTCCCAAAACCGTCGCAGATGGAGGCTGCTGCTCCATTCGTACGGTTCATAAAATCCAAATCTATCGTTTCTGATTTATGATTGGAGGCTCGGGTCGGAATCGAACCGGCGTAGACGGATTTGCAATCCGCTGCATCACCACTCTGCCACCGAGCCTTGAGGAGAGAGTTTTCGAGAAGCGCGCAGTATACAGGCTTCGATTAGATTGTCATCCGGCATTTAACACTGATTCAGTTGGCAAGACGGCTTTGATAACCGTCGCGTGTCCGGCTCGCCTGAAAGACCCACTGCTCTTCTAAACAACGGGCTGCATGAGCATCTGATATCTCAACCGAGTCAAATCCTACGCGCAGCGCCATGGGAAATTGATCAGGCAGCAAATTTCCCGCTGCACGAAGATGCCCCGAATAACCTAGACGTCGCAGTTGACGACCCACAGTCAAAAATCGTCCGTCGGCGAAACCGTCAACTATGATCCGTACACCTGGATCATCGAGCAGGCCCTCAAGCTGTTCTATTCCTGCAGAAACCTCGATGTCAGTAAAAGCAATCTCTTCGGAAGCTCCGAAGTACCCCGAGTTATCGATAATAACCGTCATTACAGATGACTCGATGTAGCAATAATGTCGGAGCGATTGTGCAATCCACATTCGAGCTTTTGCTCTGCACGCCACCGCCCCGCCCTTGCGTGCTCGCCCGCGCGCACAGGCGTAGTACAAGGCCAACAACCGATCGAGGGATAGCCCTGCTTTGCCAATGGATGCGCAGGCAGTGCGTTCGCTACTTTGTAGGCTTCGATATCGTGGTCAGTCCAATCGGCCAGAGGGTTGATTTTTAGCTTCGCTCGGGCCCGATCGACCTCGATACGATGGATGTTAGTGCGAGTAACCGACTGGCTACGTCGTTGCCCCGTAATCCACGCATCATTCATCCGCAGATAGCGATCCAAGACCGATACCTTCCTCAGCTCACAACAGGCATCAGGACTCGTAATATGCAACTGTCTTCCCGAATCAATCCGTTTCGCGGTAAGAGGATCAACAGCCGCAACTCGAATACTTGTTAGGCCCAGGTGGCGCTGCAGCGTCTCTCGATATCGGAGTGTCTCGGAAAAGTGAAATCCCGTGTCAAGAAAGATCACCGGTAATGCAGGGTCAATCTTGCTCATCATGTGCAATAGCACAGCACTATCCGCCCCGAAACTCGATACCACTGAGGGATTGGTAGGGCCGAGTGTCCTCGACAGAATGTGACTCAACATCGCTTCGGCGGATAACCCGCTGACTTCGGTGTTAAGTCGGTCGGCTGTGACACTCAACGCATTTAGATGCTGTTGATTAATCCCGCTTATCGACGACAAACAGGGCCTCCTTAAACGGCTGTGTACCCATACGCACGACCAGCTCTGCGAAGGTCTCAGTCACATCAGCACGCAACAAAAGATAAGCGTCAATCAGCCGGTCAAGAGCGGGCATTAATTCCTCGGCGCTAAAGCCGCGTCCCATCTTTACGCCAATGGCGGCATCAACGGCGCCGCCACCTGCCGACCCACCCAGCGTTATTTGGTAGTTCTCGACGCCAGCCTTATCGAGCCCCAGAATACCGATGTGGCCAACATGATGATGACCGCAGGCATTGATACAGCCGGAGATTTTGATTTTCATAAAGCCAATCTCCGCCTCACGACTCGCGTACCTGAGGGCAATTTCCTGGGCAACTGGAATTGAACGCGCAGTAGCCAAGGCGCAGTAATCCATACCAGGACAAGCGATGATGTCGGACAGTAACCCAATGTTTGCTACCGCTAATTTGGCTTTTTGTAACCTTCGAAAAATCTCAGGAAGATCACCTTGCGCAACGTGAGGCAACACAACGTTTTGCTCATGACTGACACGAAGCTCATCGTGCCCAAAGGTCTGAGCCACATCAGCCATGGCTCGCATTTGTTCAGAAGTTGCATCGCCGGGTGTTTCGCCATGGCCTTTGAGACTAATCGACACACTCGCGTAGGACGGGTGCTTATGAGGGCTGACATTACGTTCGATCCAGATCTTAAAATCGATGTCAGTGTCGAGCAGCTCCAAATAAGGCTCGCGAGATTTTTCATCGTACTCCGGGGGTGAAAATTGGTGGCGGAGACCATCGAGCATCGTCATGACCTGGTTATTAAAGCCCGCCTTGATGCTCGGAAAGACCGATTCGACCTTGGTCCTAAACGCCTCAACCCCCATAGCAGCCACGGTAATCTTTATCCGAGCTTTATATTTATTGTCACGGCGACCGGCCATATTGTAGACCGACAAAATCGCCTCCAAATACGGTAGTAGATCCCCTTCGGGCAGTGCCGGGTGCAATTCCTGGCCAATAACGGGCGTTCGACCCAAACCACCGCCAACGAAGACTCTAAAAGCGTGCTTTCCCTGATGATCTATGAGTTGCAGTCCGATGTCGTGTGCACGAATGACTGCGCGATCATCGGCACTCCCCGTAATCGCTATTTTAAATTTTCGAGGTAAAAACTGAAATTCGGGATGGTCGGTGGACCATTGTCGGATCAGCTCCGCGTACGGCCGAGGATCCGCTATCTCATCGAGCGCCGCGCCAGCAAACTGGTCGGTAGTGACATTACGGATGGTATTGCCACTGGTCTGAATAGCATGCATGTCCACGTCCGCGAGCGCACTGAGGATGTCCGCTGTATCTATCAGACGGGGCCAATTGAACTGGATGTTTTGCCGCGTTGTGAAATGGCCGTAGCCCCTATCCCAACGGTCAGCGATGTATGCCAGCATGCGCATCTGATCACTCGAGAGCGTTCCGTAGGGAATCGCGACCCTCAGCATGTAGGCATGAAGCTGCAAATAAACCCCATTCATGAGTCGGAGCGGTTTGAACTCATCCTCTGTCAAGGCACCCGACAAACGACGATCCAGTTGCTCTCGAAACTGCTCTACACGATCGCGTACAAAAGCCCGATCAAACTCCGAGTATGCGTACATTAACTGACCACCTTATTACCACTGTGTTCTTGCTTACCGTGGAAGTAATTACTCGGCCCCCTGCGCCTGAACTCTTCTCGATAGTGCTTTGGCACAATTGATGCGCCAGGTACGTCGTTTAAGACCGCAACCTCCATGAGATAAGGCCCTATCACCTCTGACTCGATCGCCACCTGCGCCAATACAGCTTCCGCCTGCTCTGCCGTCTGATATACCTGTGATGTAACAAGTGTAGGTAACCATGTATGGAGCGGGCTGAGGTATACAACCTCACCCGACAGCAGATCGTTTGCTGTAATCACAACGGGGGCTTTAAGGCCGGCCATCTGACACCGCCCTTAAATCTGACGGAGAGACGCTAATGCGTGCTGCCGTCTCACCGATTCCAACTAAAATAATAAGTGGCCCGCCCCACTGCTCTTCTTTCAACTGTTGCGCAAACTTGGCCAAGGTCGAAACAAAGTGTCGCTCTGATGAGCGAGATATATTTTCAATACAGGTCACAACAAGGTTGCTGTCTGCACCTGCCATTAACAAACGCCCCTGCAGAAACGGTGCTGAAGTTCGCCCCATATAAATAGCTAAGGCTTGACCTGAGCGGACAAGCTGGCGCCAGTCATGCTCTGCGTAGCCTTTCGCGTCGTGGGCGGTCATAAACGTGATACTGGAGTTTCGCTCCCGCCGGGTGAGCGACTGTTTGACTGCCGCTGCCGCTGCCGCGGCCGACGTGATGCCAGGGACGATAGCGCTTTCAATACCCACTTGATTGAGGGCCTCGAGCTCCTCATCAAGCCTGCCAAATATCGAAGGATCACCGCCCTTCAGACGAACCACTTGGAGACCCAGCTGGGCCTCTCGAACAAGGTGTTCGTTTATTTCGGTCTGGCTGACATGGCGGCCAAATC
>CAJYAI010000046.1 GCA_913064725.1 uncultured Alteromonadaceae bacterium
GCAGGCGCAAAGACCGCATCAATGATGTCTCGGCTGACGCGATCAGGTTTGAACGCTCGGATTGACCGTCGCTCGCTAACTATCGCCTGAAATGTTTCCGCCGCACTGCTCATCACGCCACCTTTATCGTCTATTTATCGTCTATTTATCGTCTATCTAGCGTCTATTTATCGTCTATCTAGCGTCTATTTATCGTCTATCTAGCGTCTACCGTCGAAAAAAAATCGGTGTAGCGAGGCTACACCGACTTTCCAACTCAAAGAACAGCTCAAACGCGGGGCGTCAGTCGCTATGTCTTCCTCAGAAGGAACGAACACTGCCGTCTGGATTTAAAGGAGCCTCCTCATTCATTGACCAGACAGCGTCAAACGGTGCCAAAGAGAGCGGTCGGGGCGGTCGCTTGTAAGTCGATGTCGCAGAGGCTTTCTCGAGTGTTCCGTCCAACCAGGCTAAGGCTGTCTGAAGTGAGTCCTCGTTCAAATCGCCAAACGGACGTTTCACATCATCCTCAGCCTCATACAAAGTGAAACGGCCGGTGCTTGCAAGGCCTGTGTAATAGCCACCCTGCCCTTCACCATTTTGAATTTCGAAAGAAATGAGTCTAAGGCGAGTATCGCAGTCTCCACCGAGATCAAAAGCACTTTGCCCTACGGCCTTTCCATAGGTATCTGTACCCACCATTGCCATTTCAATGTGAGGGGCGAGACCGTTAATTACCATCTCACTAGCCGAAGCTGTTCCAGTGCGCGTGATGAAGGCGATTCTCAAGGGTGTAAATGTCTCGGGTTCAACCGAAAAATTAGCGGTATCGTTGTTGCTTTGCCTTTTGTCATTGAAGTTAATGATATAGCTCAGCTCACCGTCGGCAATATCACCGCCAAGAAGATTCAGGAAGGTTTGGGCAACACGGACTAAACCGCCACCGTTATAGCGAAGATCTACGACTACATCCGTAACACCGGCGGAGGCAAACTGCGACGCTGCGTCTCGTAATGGCCCATCCGCAGCATCGATAAACGTACGAAAGTGTATATAACCAACAGGGGGCAAGCCTTCCCTCGGGATAAGCAGTGGCTCACCCGCTAACGGCGGTGTTGTTAACTCCGCCTTGGTGACTTCAATATCGCTTTCGACACCGTTATCGTCGACCCTGAAAATACGACTCACCGGCGAGTCAGAAGGCCCAAAGACCTCACTGCTCGGGGCGCCTCGCGCGACAATTGACTCCCATGACTCGAAGCCATCACCCATGTCAATACCTAATAAGCGCTGACTGCGACGCAGCCCTGCCTCATGGGCCGGGCCACCTTCAAAGGTGTCGGAGAAATAGAATTCCTGATCATTGTTCAGTAGCGCGTATCGGAAACCGAACCCGTAGTACGCACCCGACGTAAACCGTGCCTCGTCCTCTGAAACAGTCGTGAGGTATGAGAATCCCGGATCGCGGCCAGAATTATCCGAAGTTATGGGCTCAACGATAGCATCGAGGTACGCTTGGGCCGAGGAGTACGCGTCAGCATCAACCGCCGCTAACTCGTCGTACCAGTAGTACCAGTCAGTTGCCACTTCCTCCACAAAGTCTATCTGAGCACTGACGCCGCAAGAATCTGCAGTTGAGCCACTGCTGGACCCCGAGCTACCACCAGATCCAGACCCGGTAACACCGCCGCCAGCTGCGATCGCTGGTGAGGACGAGCCACCTCCACCACCACAGCTAACCAGTAGCAGGCAAAGTACCGTTGAAATCAATAACCGCTTGTTAACCATCAGCAAACCCCCTTTCCGGCATCATTAGCGTTTAGATTAATCGATTGCGATAAACCAACCAACCGCTTGTTGCTCAGGTAGCGTTAATCGCGGTTTGGAACGCCGGCCGCTCGGTAATGCGCTGCACATAGGCCTGAAGATGTGGCATGTCGTCCGAAACGCAGCCCATTCGATGGCTCATAAAGCAGGCATGTCCGAGCATGATGTCAGCCGCTGAAAAGTCTCCGACTAAATAATCCCGGCCCTCTAACGCGGTATTGACCGGATGCAGCGCTTTGTTAAGTAATCGCTGTGCCTGGCCGAGCACCACTGGATCGCGTCGGTCCTCCGGCAGCAAAATTGTGTGCACTACAATCGTATTCATCGGTGGCATAACCATGCCTTCACAGTAATGAAACCACTGCAAATATTCTGGGAACATGGGACTGTCTACCGCGGGCTTTAGTCCGCCCTCTTTGTGCCTGGCGAGAATGTACTCCACGATGGCGCCAGACTCATAGATGGAAACATCGCCGTCGTCTAAAACCGGTATTCGACCCAGTGGGTGGCGATCACGGTGCGCGTCTGACTTGAGATCCTTAGGATGGAAGGCCATGGCATTGAGCTTGTAGGGAAGGGCTAACTCCTCTAGCAGCCATAGAATACGGCCGGCGCGGGACTGCGGTGCAAAGTGAAGTGTGAGCATAACGAATACCTTTTTTTAATTGAGATTTCGAGCTTTGATCGAGACCCAGCTTTGATGGAGACCTCGAGCTTTCATTAGGACCTCGGGTGAGTGATGCGTTCAGTTTAGACTTTTGATCTATAGCCTAGCCTCGAACTGACCAAAAATCTGTTAAATCCGTATTCATTTTGAAGATATAAAGATATCGTTATGCAAATGAATGTTGATGTTTTGTCACAATGTCTGAAGGCTGCCGCCGACCCAACCCGTCTGAGGCTCCTCTCGCTGTGTAGCCAAGGTGAGCTGACCGTTTCGGATCTTGTTCGCATCACCGGCCACAGTCAGCCCAGAACCTCGCGGCATCTGAAAATCTTGCAGGACGCCGGGCTGCTTGAGAGTTTTCGCGAACAGCACTTCATTTTCTATCGAGCCCATCGTCAGCAACCGCATCAAACCATTGTGACGACTCTGCTGAGCAGCCTACACGCGACGGATAGCGCACTTGCAGAGGACAGCCGACGACTCTCGGCCATACGCAAGGCGAGAGCACAATTAGCCGAGAGTTATGTTGAAGATGAAGTACCTGAGTGGTTAGAGCTGCACGAGTACCACGGGGATGACGCCACTTTCGAGGCACACGTCACCGAACTTTTAGCGGGGCACCGGGTGGGGCACCTGCTAGACATCGCGACAGGTACCGGCAGGATGCTGCGCTTAGTGGGTCATTTGGCAGACAGTGGGTTTGGGGTCGATCTATCAAAGAAAATGGTTATCGTCGCCAGAGATAGTGTCGAAAAAGCGGGCCTCACTCACTTGTCAGTCCGGCAGGAAGATATGTACCAGATGCGGTTTCCGGCCAATAGCTTCGATACGGTGACAATCGATCAAGTGCTGTATTTTGCGGACGATCCGGCTGCGCTATTTGAGGAGGCGACACGTGTCCTCAAACGCGGTGGCAAACTGCTCATTGTTGCGTTTACAACCCGCGAGCAAACCACATTACCCGCTGTCTCGGCGAGCGTCAGTGTTGATATGAAGGCAATCATGAGTTGGCTCTTGAACAAAGACCTCTCTGTCGAGCAAATCGACAAAATTCCTGGTGAGTCGCTGGATATCAGCCTGATACTTGCAAGCAAGACAGCCAAATCGTGACGGACCTACTCACGCACAATGCAGTCACAGCTGTTACCGCACTACGCTGCAGGGTTTTTGAGGCCGAGGCAGGATCAGGCTCCTGATGAACACAGTCAGTTTACGGAACACGCGAGATTTTCCACACTACAAACCGCGAAGCGTCCTATCGTTTCAGGGTAACGCACTCATCAAGTCCGATCAGTGGACACACGGTGAGGTAACAACTCAGTGGGAAAATGCAACGCCGTCCGAGCTAATTATGCTGTGGCTGTGGCACAACGGCGAGATTCGTGAAATTTACCGATTGGCCCCAATGACGATAACGCATGCTGCGCTCCTCGAGGGGATGGGTATTGCTGTCATCGAAAAAGACTCTGAGCGTTGCCTTGAAAACCGGGTCATCCAAGCAGAGCCCCTGCAAAACTGGGTCTCCCGCTTTACATAATCACAAGCACAGAATTAGCCATACCGTTCCCGCAAGACCTTAGCGGCTGCAACCATAGCGTCTAACTTACCCCGAGATACATCCCGAGGCAGATATTTCAAGCCGCAGTCAGGCGCGAGAACCAAGCGCTCCTTGTCAATGAATGGCAATGCCCTCTCTACCCGCTCTACGATCAGATCGGTGGTCTCGACGTCATGAGTGGATAAGTCTAATACACCCAAGAGCACTGTTTGTTTAGGTAGCGAAGTCAAGACACTGCAATCCAGACCAGATTGAGCTGTTTCAATTGAAATCTGGTGACAACAGGCATCTCTGAGTTGAGGGAGAAAGGAGTAGCCATTGTCCGGACGTTCGTGAATCAATGCGGCATACCCAAAACAAATATGCACGCAAGTATCACCAGCAGCGCCCGCCAAGGCCGCATTTAGGACATCGATGCCATAGCGCTCAGCATCTTCTGGTCGAGCCTGCATGTATGGCTCATCGAGCTGAACGATGTCTGCACCGGCTTCAAAAAGGTCCGCAATTTCTGCCTTCACAGCAGTGGCGTAGGCGGCTGCGGCGTCTCGAACATCCATATAAAAGTCATTTTGTGCTTGCTGAGCCATGGTAAATGGTCCAGGGACGGTAAATTTTATAGGTCTATTGGTCATCAACCGGAGTTCCCTTACCTCCTCAGCGCTTATCGAGTATTTCCTCTCGATTGGCCCCACGATTCGAGGAACCGGCACCGGCTCTCCACTTCTATCAAGCGCAGTACCTGGATTGAAAATATCAATGCCATCGAGCCCAGTTGCAAAGTGATTTGAATAGCTCTCGCGACCTGCCTCGCCATCAGTGATGATATCTAAGCCAGCCTCCTCTTGTTCGCGCACCGCCAAGGCCACGGCATCACGCTTTGCCTCAGCTAAGAATTCATCTGATACGCGCCAAAGTTCTTGTGCTCGAGTCCGAGGCGGAAACCTGGCAGCCAATTTGGACTTATCGATTTACCAATCTGGTTGAGCATAGCTCCCGACGAGTGATGTTGGAAATAATGGTAGTTGACTCATAGTTGCACCTCGTTAAACCGTTTTCGGCACCTCACACTTCGAGCTATCCGGCTTTCGAATAATCCACGAGTTTTGATTTATACGTCTCTCGTGGCAACGTATTGTTTGCTACTAACGTGACATCAGTAGTCACCAGAAGACGTTCTCTGATGGCCAGCTTGATCTGCGATTGCAGTTCCGGATTGTGCGGATCTGCTCCCGGTGCAACTTCAACCGAGACCGGTAAGGGTGGCTCTTGCTTTACGCCTACTTGTTTGGGTTTCACAACAAATAGGCCAGAGACGTCACCATTGAACTGATCAAGCACACTTCTAATCGCTGTTGGAAACAGATTGACCCCTCGAACAATGAGCATGTCGTCAGTCCGGCCGACGCAGCGAATTCTTGGACCGGTTCGGCCTGTTTGTGTTTCACCCGTTTGAACTACAACATGGTCCCTGCTTCTAAAACGCAGTAATGGCATGGCCTCTCGATTCAGCGCGGTATACACCAACTCACCAGACGCGCCATCTGCCCAGGGTTTTACCTCGCCACTTGCTGGGTCTATAAGCTCGGCGTGTACGGCACCTCGGGCGATGAAATGCATACCCTGTTCAGCCGCATCCTCTGCCCAGACAGATAGCGAAATATCGCCGATGCCCATAGATTCCCGAACAGTGCAACCGAAAGCATCAGCGATAGTTGCACGGATCAGTGGATCGCCGCCGCCTGGCTCGCCGGCAGTAATCATGTTCTGTAGCCCTAGCCCGCGCGTATCAATGCTGTGTTCTCGACACCAGTCTATGAGGTACAAGCCATACGATGGTGTACAGCTTACGCCAGTGGCGCCGAGTCTCTGAATCGCAGTCACCATGCGCTCTGTATTTCCAGTTCCCACGGGAATGACGGACGCGCCAATCTTGTCAAATCCATAATAAACGGCGCCGGCCACAAATGGACCTGCATTGAAGCCAACCACTAACCGCTGACCACGTTTAAATCCGCCCGCGGTGTAGCCTCTGGCAACATTCGTCGCATACATATCGAGGTCATTTTGAGTCAAACCCAAATAACAGGGCGTACCCGTTGTTCCCGATGTGCTAAAAACACGACGTAAATCGGAGGCGTCAGCGGCAAGGTGTGCACCGAATGGACCATGACTTGCTTGAGTGGCCCGTATTTCATCTTTTTCAGTAAACGGCAACGCACCGATTTCAGACAGGTCCCCTACCTTCTCCGGCGTGTCAAAACCGGCTTCTTCTAGTTTTTCACGATAGAAGGAAGAGCGCTCAAAAAGATACCGAACCTGTTTTTTGTAGCTGATGCGATCGATTTCAAATTGTGCGTTTGTTGACCGGGTTTCTATCTCAGGGTCGTAAATCGCGTGATCACGCATTAACTACCCCAACGTATCGTAGCTTCCGCAATTCGCTTCCCGTAAGCAACTGCAGTTTCGCGGTCACTCTGAGGAGGTGCGGTATCTCCCCCCTCATCGACGTTTGCTTGCGTCATCAGACCAATCGTCGCACCTAAACGGTTTGGGTCCGACTCGCTGCCACCGGAGTGATTATTACCAGGCATCTGGCCAAGTCCCACCCAAACCATGCCGTGCTGCATTGAAAAAGTCATGAATTCAACGAGTGTATTCTGCTTATCCCCGTTCATTGCCCCCGAATTTGTAAACCCGCCGGCAATCTTATTGGCCCATTTTTGCTCCATCCAACGGCTAGAGCTACTCTCCATAAAGGTCTTGAAGACCGCAGACGCCGAGCCCATGTAGGTCGGAGCGCCGAAAATTATGGCATCCGCATTATCAAGCACAGAGAAACCGGCTGCGTCAGGAGAATTCAATTCACCCGCATCGATGAGCACTGCGTCGACTCCGCTAACCTCAGAAACCCCAGAATTGACCGCCTCGGCTACAACTGCCGTATGCCCGTAACCTGAGTGGTAGACTGTAACCACAGAAAACGCCATTATTTGATACCTCTACTCACCGGTGGAATTGCTCGTTGTTAGGTGTGTGATCACCGCCCAACCACTTTTTCAAATCATCATGAGCAGTCGCTGCTTTATCTGCGTTGATTTGCTCCACGTCTGCATGATCCACAGTCCATTCCACCAACAACCCTGATGGATCAAAGCAATAAATCGACCAACAATAACCGTGGTTTAGGGGGTAAGCCTGGCCACTCTCAAAATAACCCGCAACTTCCAGCCGATCCTTGATGCCATCCTGAGTTTCCTGGTCAACTTTCATAGCCAAATGCCGAAATCCAGACGGTTGGAGGTCGGGACCGAATTCGGCGGCGTCATCGGGACTTGCGAATTGGAAAAATGCCAATGCCGAGCCATCACCAATATCAAAAAAGCAATGCG
The DNA here is from genome assembly GCA_913064725.1 of uncultured Alteromonadaceae bacterium. Taxonomy (GTDB): domain Bacteria; phylum Pseudomonadota; class Gammaproteobacteria; order Pseudomonadales; family Halieaceae; genus Luminiphilus. The sequence goes on from CAJYAI010000046.1 coordinate 7,421, forward strand.
CGTAGGTCCTTACTTTGCCAAAGAGATCTGCTTCCTCGGCCCATGTTGCCACTAGCCGGTATCCAATAATTTCCTCGTAAAAAGCACGCATTTTCTCAAGGTCTGTGCATACATAGGCATTATGGTGCAGCTTACTTTTTACCTGCGTTAAGGCGTTCATTTTGTTCCCTCCCAAATTGCGCTTAGAAAGACTTTGCAAATTCAATACCGTATCGAGCCGGCTGAGCTTTCCACAAGAAATTCAGTGACCGATTTGCGTTTGGCGAAAACTCTGTGTTGTAGGCTTTATCCGTAGCATTTCGCGCCCATAGCGTTACGGACCAGTCACTAGGCAGTTCAATACCGGCACGGATATCGATCAGATTAACGGGACTACGCGATGAATAATTATCGGGCTCCCACCAAGTCTCACCCAGTCTCTGATAATCGACGCGCGCGAATGTCTCCATCCCATTATCTAAGGTAGCGCGATACTGAAGGCCTACGTTTGCCGTGACTTCACTTACCAGCGGCGCTTGATTCCCCAGCCATGCTTCAGACAGCCCGGAGCCGTCGCGAGGCACCTTCGTGATCTCACTGTCAGTCAAGCCAATACCTGCACTGATTGACCAGTTTTCGTTCAGCAACGCGGACAGCTCAAATTCCGCACCCTGATAATCAACTTCACTTAAGCTCCCCAAGTTCTGAGTGTTGGTACCCGCGTCGTAGTAAAAGAAATAAGCGCCTTCAAGCGTCGTTTGGTAAAGCGCTGCAGACAGCCGGATTTGACCATCGGCAAGATCGCCCTTAGCGCCGACCTCGAATGTGTCAGCAATTTGCTCATCAAAAATATCTTCAATACCTGGATAGGGCACCGCAGTTCCAACGCCTGACTGGTTAAAACCGCCACTCCGGAAGCCCCGGCTTGCGTCGGCGTACAAGATCCAATTGTCGTCCGGCATCCATCTGATCGTAGCTTTGGGTTGAAACGCGTCCCACGTCTCTTTGCGTTTGTCACCCAGCACAATTGCGGCATTGAATGGGACGTTATATTCGGCCTCAGTCAACGTTGTATTTTCACGAGTGTCCCTGTCAAAGCGTGCAGAGAGCGCCATCTCGACGTCATCACTCAGATCCCATGATGCCTGTCCAAAGACAGCCCAGGCGAAGTTATCTTGCGAGTCAGCCAAAACGCCAAGCTGAGGACTGGGATCATTTACTACCCCGTCCGTATAACCGTCGGTAAATATCGACGCTCTAAAGTCTCGCTCAACATCGAAAACACCGAGCCCCCTATCAATCTGGCCTCCCGTCGAAATGTATCGATCGGTTGCCACTGCATAGGCGCCCACAGTCCAACGAAGCCCCGTCTCATTATTTGAAGTCAGTCGAATTTCCTGGCTCCAAGACTCAACCTCCAGATATTGATTCTGGCTGAGATCGATAAATTCGTCTTGCGTGCCCGGGAAGTTACCCAAAAATTCGCAGCCAGGCACCGCACCACCACCGCGTAAACATCCAAAGAAAAAGTCATAATTCCAATAGTTCTCGGGATGCTCTGGGGGCAAGAAGAAAACGTTGTCGCCGCTCGATACTTCTGAGACGTCGTCATAAGACGTTATGCCAGTAAGCGTGGCAAAATCCATATCGTAATCAAACTTAAAGCTCGCCGTGGTGAAATCGCGTTCGTTGTTGCCTGGATTATTATTCTGAATCGGTTTATCAACCGCATCGGCAGAGTCATCTAATACGAAATAAAACGCCTGTGTCTCTAACGAGGAAATACTCGCCCTAAAATCGGTACTCAATCGATCACTAACCTGCCAATTGATTCGGCCTCTTACCGACTGATCTTGGTAAGGATCGGCTTTTTCATTCAGATAAACGTTGTCAAGATAGCCATCGTGATCGATATAGGATGCTGCAAGTCGGTAGGTCGCCGACGCGTCGCTATTCAGCGCGCCGCCAACGTAACCCTTAACACTGAATCCCGGCGCAGACTCGTAGCCTAGTTGAATTTGACCTTCCGTCTCTTCCGACGGCGCTTTGGTTGTAATCGTAATTGCTCCACCAATGGCATTTCGACCATATAAAGCGCCCTGTGGCCCCCGAAGGACTTCAATTTGCTCGATATCGAATAATTGTTGATTCAGCTGTGTGGGGTTGGTGAGCAACACCCCATCGATCAAGACGGCCGCTGCCAGCTCGGAATTACGAGCAGATGAGATGCCGCGAATATTTAAAAAGGAGTTTCCAGTGCTTTGCGTCTGAACCAAGGTCACATTCGGTGTCAAATCAACAAAATCCTGCGGTGTAGCCACACCAGTCGCCTTAATCTCCGCCTCGGTGAACGCGCGAACTGATATGGGGCTATCACTCAAGGTTTCAGCAGTTTTCCGGGCGGTGACAACGACCTCTTCCAAGGCTTGGGACGCGGCAAATTGTGAAGTCGTGGCGGCAATAATGGCCAATGCGAGTGCGCTATGCTGACATTTCATAAATATTCCTCTTTAATTTTTTATTTTCGATAATCGAAAATTATTTCGAAATGCGAAGTAAGTGCAGTTACGCTACCATAAGTTGGTTGGTTTGCCACCCCTGAATAAACCGGAGCGATGCCATGAGTAAAACAGTCCAAACACAAATCTGCAGTTACGATGCGGACGCTATCTACCTGCGTGGTAAAAACCTTGTCGACGATGTCGTTGGGCAATATGACTTCGGGAGTGCGTTCCTACTTCAAGCCCTTGGAACAGAAGCGACAGAAAAACAAAAAAAGGTTCTCGATATAGCCCTAGTCACCATCATGGAGCATGGGCTCGTTCCATCCGTAGTCACCTCTCGCCTGACCCTACACGGTGCGCCAGAGTCACTCCAAGGCGCCGTGGCGGCTGGCCTCCTGGGGGTTGGCGATCGTTACGCTGGAACTGCATCGCTCTGTGCCGAACTCGTCGAGGAAATACGTTCCTCCGACTCTATGGTTGATTCGGCAACTGCTATCGTTAAGCGCAGACGTGTGGCGCGAGACCCCGTACCGGGGTTTGGCCACCCGATACACACCGGTAAAGACCCTCGCGTAGCCAAACTTTTAAGCTATGTTCCCAATAGCAGCACCGCCCTTGCCGCTGCGCTGTGTTTGGAGCAGGCATTAAGTGAGTCACTGAAAAAGAAGCTGGTAATGAATGTCAGCACGGCCCTTGCTGTCTTACTGCTCGATGCCGACCTTCCCGTCAGAATGATTAGAGGTATCGTTCTAATCGCTCGCTGTGCCGGCCTCGTCGGGCACTTGCTGGAGGAGGAAATCGATCCGATTGGGGGGGACCTATGGAACGGTGCATCAGCCGCAGTCAGACAGCCATCGGTAGAGTAGATCGGCATGAATTGGGAGACGCATGAAGTCTCAGCAGATTTGATTATTAGACACGCATACAGCGCCAAACCTGTCGTTGTAATGTTGTGCTTGCATGGTTGGACACTTGATTCTCGCTCCTTTGAACGTCAATTTGACTTAACCGAGTACGGCATAGACATCGTAACGTTTGACCGACGGGGCTGTGGCCAGAGCCCACTAGCGCCCAGCATCGACATGGATCTCGTCGACCTACACCAGATAGTCCTAAGCCTTGAGTTACCCGTTATTCTCTACGGTGTGTCCCAGGGGGCTCGTCTCGCTTTACGCTATGCGCAACTTCACGCTAACCATCTAAAAGGCCTTATTTTTCAGGGCGGTCTTGTTGATGATTATCCATTTGATGGAGATCGTGAAGATGAACCCCCTATTTCCGCGATGCGCAAGCTGGCAATCAGCAACCGCCTTGATGTCCTTCGATCTGATTGGGCAAAACATCGATTAATGAGTGCGGGGCTTAGCCATGAAGATCTCAATATAGTTCGCAAACACCTGGACGCCTATCAAGCCCGCGACTTGCTGCTACAAAGCGATTCCGTAATCACGGCGAGAGCACCGCAAAAGCGAGAAAAAATGAGACTTCCCATGCTTGTCGCAGTCGCCAAACAGGATTCGCTTCAACGGAGGGGCCATGCTCAAATGTTAATAGAGGAACACGGCGCCTCTATCCTTCAATGCGACGGAGGCCATCTTTTTAATTTTAGCCATTCTCAGGTCTTTAATGCGGGCGTTCGAGACTGGGTAAGCACACTCGTACTTTAAGAAAGAACATCCAATAAGTCCGGCACCGCACTTAAAATTTTGGTGATATCTTCTGCTGCCTCGGCCACTGCAACTGCACGCTTAACGCTGAAATCGTCAAGATTAATACGTTGGGTTTGTGCACTGCTGTTAACCGCTCCCACAATACCTCGTCGTGGAATGATGATCGGAACGGCAAGCGATGTGATTCCATAGTCCAACTCGTCAGAAATCAATGCATAGCCATCGCGGTTAACCGCACGCACTTTATCGAAAAGAGCCTCACCAGATACGGTTGTTCTGTGCGTGTATTGTGCTGGGGGATGGCTCTCGATAAAGGCTCTCAACGCTTGATCATTCAGCCCCGACAAAATGCAGCGCCCTGTCGATGTTACAAGTGCGGGATACCGGGTCCCTGTATTCGCCTGAAGACGAATAGAACGCTCAGCTGAGACATGGCAGAGATATAAGACATCAGACGATTGGAGTACTGTAAAACTCGCACTGTCCCCCGTACTTTCCCTCAACCGCTGTAAGGCAGGCCGGATTGTCTCATCCAGTCCATAGGTTTCGTTGAAGAGACTTGCCAAAGACAGGACACTCGGCGCCAGTGAAAATCGCGAGTCAACCTTCGTTACATACCCAAGATGCTCGAGAGTCAACAGGCAGCGACGAACAACGGCTGGACTGAGACTGGTAACCTGAGCCACCTGAGTGAGATTCATGGCTTTACGCTCCCGAGAAAAACTTTTTAAGACCGCTAAGCCCTTCTCTAGGGTAGAGAGATACTCTGTGGACTTCTCATTCACGTCAACATACACCCAGCCCGCGCATTGTCTCCAGTCAGCGTCGTGCTCATGATGTCAGCCTCTTACCAGCAATCTCGCAGCCCTCAGATAGCGCACGGAGCTTGGCAAAAGCGACATCGGGATCAATGCTTGTACTACCCACGTGCACGGAAAACCCACAGTCCACACCGGCCATCAACCTCTCAACAGGAACAACCTCTGCCCAGCGCTCAAGGCGCTGAGCCACTAGCTCGGGGTGCTCAATGTAGTTTGACTGAGGCTCAATCATGCCCGGACATAAATACTTATCGGCCGGCACCCCTAACTCTTTAAATGCGACCCACTCATGGGCATGACGCGAGTTGGCGCCCTCCACAAGAACGGTTTGAGGTTTTGCAGCCCACACAATATCTAGAATCTCGCCAACGGGAACGTCGTGGTGGTGCGGGCCTGGGTAATTACCCCAACATAAGTGCATACGTAACTGACTCTCGGGTATGTTACGGACGGCATAATTCAACGCTTCAACGTTAATTGCGATCGTTTTCCTAAAACTATCAAGGTCCATGCTGGCGTAGGCAGAGTGACGCCCCATGGCAAGATCAGGACAGTCGAGTTGAACTATCGCACCCGCCTTAGCAATTGCCTCGTATTCGTGGCGCATTGCCTCGGCAATGGCAAAAACGTACTCCTCGTGTGACCGATAGAAATCGTTGACAAAAAAAAGTGATATGACCCCTGGTGATGCCGCGCTCGTGAAAATAGCCTCGTGACCATATCGATCAGCGGCCGCACGAAGCGCGGTCATATCATTTTTTGCAGCCTGCTCATTCGAAACTTTGATCTCCGAGGTGCAACTGGGTGCTTTACGTTTCCGTCGGCCGGGGTTGCCCGCAACAGCCTCGGCGCTCCGTGGGAAGTCCTGTAAATCCTCAAAAAAATAATTTTGAACACTCTCCCCCTCGAAGCCCGAGAGACGATCTTGAACGTAAGTTGCGTAGGACGGCTTCGACATTTCGCCATCGTTTATAACCGAAAGTTTAGCATCGACTTGTCTTCGCACAACAGAATCAATGGCCAAATCGATCTCTGATGCCAGAGCATTACGATCCACGGGGATGCCATCTGCCTCAGCAAACATGAGACTGACCAAGCGATCAGTTCTCGGCAGACTACCTGTGTGGGTAGAAGGGATGATGTATGACATTTTAAATCCTTGAGAAAATAAATACCGATTGGCACCTTGGTACAACACACGATGCTCGGTAAGTCACCACGGGCCAAGAACAATAACAACAAGATACGGTCAAATAATTTATATTGATACACAACAGGTGCTCAACAACATTTTCAGCGAGGTAACCATTGAAAAATACCGTCATAGTCATATTGTCTATCGTCGCACTTACAGGCTGCGAAAAAGACCTTAATTCGGTGCATCGCGACGATCGTCCCCAGAGTCCGAATACCTTATCTAGCCAACGAGATGGCCATACTGACACCTACTTTGGCGTCACTGTCGCCGACCCCTACCGGTGGCTTGAAGACGACCTCAGCCCCGAGACCGAAGATTGGATCGCATCGCAAAATACCAGCACCCGCTCCTACATTGATGCCATTTCGCTTCGTGAAGATGTCAAAGAAACGGTTGCTAATCTTCTGAACTATGAACGCGAAACAGCACCATTTTTCGAGGGCGGGGTACGTTACTTCTACCGCAATACCGGCTTGCAAAGCCAAAGTGTGCTCTTCAGACAAGACCAAAATGGAACTGAACAGGTGTTTTTAGACCCCAACACTTTCAGTGATGACGGCACCGTAAGCATGTCAGGCGTCAGTTTCTCCAGCGACGGCAGTCTGGTTGCGTACCAACTGTCTGAAGGTGGCAGCGACTGGCGGTCGATTGAAGTGCGAGATGCACAAACCGGTAGCGTTATCGAATCACCGCTGCGGGACGTCAAATTCTCTGGCATTGACTGGCTTGGCAATGAGGGCTTTTTCTACTCAAGCTACGACAAACCCGATGGCAGTGAGTTGTCCGCAAAAACGGACCAGCACAAACTGTATTTTCATGCCATAGGCACGCCCCAAAGCGAGGATATACTGGTATTTGGCGGCACTCCCGAGCAAAAGCATCGATATGTTGGTGCCGATATCGGTGGTGACGACCGGTACCTGGTCATCACTGCAGCAAATTCAACCTCTGGCAACAAGCTCTTCATCAAAGACCTCAGTCTCGAATCAGACAGCCTGATTCCCATCTTTTCGGATGAATCAGCCGATGGCAGTTTGCTGGAAAGTAGCGGCGAAATATTACTTATCGCGACCAATCGAGACGCAGCAAAAGGACGTGTTATCGCTGTGGACCCACAACGCCCAAACGCCAATAATTGGCGTGACATCATTCCGGAAGCTGAGTTTGTGCTGAACGCTGCGGCCGGTGGTGGCTACATTTTTGCCGAATATATGATCGACGCAATCAGCCAAGTGAAACAGTTTGATCTTGAGGGGCGGTTTGTCCGAGAGCTCGCCTTACCTGATCTGGGGACTGCCTCCGGGTTTAGCGGCGACATGGATCAAGAAGAGCTGTTCTTTACCTTTACCAACTACCGAATAGCCCCCGCGATCTTCGCATTGAATCCGCGCACTGGGGACATCAGCCTTTACCGATCATCACAATCACCCTTTAACGGAAATGACTATCAGACAGAGCAAGTGTTCTATACCTCAAACGATGGCACGCGAGTTCCAATGATCATTACCTATGCCAAGGACGTCGTGCTAGACGGCAGTGCGCCCACCATTCTCTACGGCTACGGTGGGTTTGATATCAGTATTCGCCCAAGATTCAGTAACACCGTCGCAGCATGGCTAGAAATAGGCGGCATGTACGCTGTGCCAAACATTCGGGGCGGCGGTGAATACGGAAAAGACTGGCATAGGGCCGGCACCAAAACTCAAAAGCAGAACGTGTTTGATGACTTCATTGCCGCCGCCGAGTTTCTCATAGCCGAGGGCTATACAAGCAAAGAGAAGTTAGCCGTGAGTGGTCGCTCTAACGGAGGCCTACTAGTCGGCGCTGTGACCACACAGCGTCCCGATCTATTTCAAGTGTCGCTCCCCGGCGTAGGAGTCTTAGACATGCTCCGTTACCACAACTTCACGGCGGGTGCGGGCTGGGCCTACGACTATGGCACTGCTGACGAGAGTGAGGAAATGTTTCAATATCTGTTGGGTTACTCACCCCTGCACAACACCGAACCAGGTACGGCTTATCCGGCTACGTTAATTACTACCGCGGAGCGAGACGATCGCGTCGTACCGGCACACTCCTACAAGTTTGCCGCACAAATGCAATATGATCAGGTCGGCGATGCACCCATTCTCATCCGCATCGATAGTAATGCCGGACACGGTGCTGGCACGTCAACTCAGAAATTAATCGACCAATACGCGGACATTTACAGCTTTACGCTCAACAATATGGGTATCGAGACGCTAGCGCCCCGCGATGCGCAGCTATGAGCCGAGGCATGACAACACTCATCCTATGGATAACATTTGACCTGCGTTAACTGTCGCATGAGATCTTCCCCGCATTATTCGTGTCAGCATCGCTTTATTGGCTTCGACCATATCGTGCTGCTGATACGCCTGTCTGAGCCACTGCTATGGCATTGGATCTCACGTTACACTGCCGTTTGTGAAGCAGAGGCAATGCCAGCGTGAGCAAAGCGAACCACTACCAACTTAGAGATCTCCCCTCCGTCAGCGTGATACTCGATGCGATGCACGACGACATATCGCAGTGGGGCCATGACGCGGTAACCGATGTAGCTCGAGCACAGCTCGAACAGGCCCGAGTAAGTGTCAAATCTGGATCCCCTGCACCCGAAAGCCCAGAGGAAATCATCAAGGCCATCCGCGCCACACTTAACCAGTCAGCAGAACCGTCTTTGAGACCGGTCTTCAACCTGACCGGTATTGTGCTTCACAGCAATCTCGGGCGCGCCAGTCTGCCGCATGCGGCCATTGACGCCGTTCAGCGAGTGGCGGCCGGTGCCAGCAACCTCGAATACGATCTTGATGCAGGTGCGCGAGGCGATAGAGACAGTCACATCGAATCGCTCATTTGTGAGCTGACCGGGGCCGAAGCAGCAACGGTGGTGAACAATAATGCGGCGGCTGTGCTGCTGGTACTCAACACGTTGGCCCTAATGAAGAACGTACCGGTCTCTCGTGGTGAGCTAGTGGAGATTGGCGGGTCCTTCCGCGTGCCCGATATAATGCACCGCTCGGGGTGCACTCTCGTTGAGGTGGGAACCACAAACCGGACCCATCTCAAGGATTACGCTAATGCTATCAGTGCCGACACAGCACTTCTCATGCGAGTACACACCAGTAACTATCGTGTCGAAGGCTTTACACACACGGTTCCCGAAAGCGAGTTGGCAGCACTCGCTCGCCGGCACGCCATTCCATTTGTGGTGGATATGGGCTGTGGCAACCTTATCGACTTAACCGCCCTTGGACTCCCACATGAGGCTACTGCGCAACAGACGCTGCGTAACGGAGCCGACCTCGTGCTCTTTAGCGGTGATAAATTGCTCGGGGGACCGCAGGCTGGTGTCATAGCCGGACGCAAAGACCTCATCGCGCAAATCAAGCAAAACCCACTCAAACGCGCCCTTCGACTCGACAAGATGACACTCGCCGCGCTCGAGGCGACATTAAAACTGTATCGCCATCCGACGGACCTACTCCAAGCGTTACCAACGCTGCGCCTACTCACGCGCTGCGTCGAGGATATTCAGGCACAGACGACGCGCTTGGCGCCGATCATCAGTGACGCGCTGGGCGAACGATACAGGGTGGCGTCTGTAGCTGTCGCCAGTCAGATCGGAAGCGGTTCGTTGCCTCAAGAAATACTCCCAAGCGCCGCGTTGGCTATTCGCGCGACTGATCAGAGAGACGAGACCTTACGCACCCTTTCCGAGGATCTTCGTGCTTGTCGCAAGCCCATCGTAGGGCGCCTTAAAAATGGGGCGTTGCTACTCGACCTGCGATGCTTAGCGACCTCAGACGAGGACGATTTCATCGAGCAATTCTCGGGACTACGATAGTGATTGTGGCAACAGCCGGGCACGTCGATCATGGCAAAACGGCCTTGATTAAAGCACTGACGGGTGTCGATACCGACACTCTCAGCGAGGAGAAAAAAAGAGGCCTCACTATAAATCTAGGGTACGCCTATCTCGAAACCAAAGACGGGCGATCACTCGGCTTTATCGATGTCCCTGGCCATCATCGTTTCATCAACAACATGATTGCCGGGGTTTCTGGCATCGACCGCGCACTTCTCATCATTGCTGCCGATGATGGCCTCATGCCACAAACGTTGGAACACCTCGACGTACTGACCGTGATGGGCATCTCATGCATTGACATCGTCATCACTAAAATTGATAGAAATACGACTGAACGCTGTAATGAAGTCGCAAACCAGGCCCGTGCTCTTATGGCTGACCGTGCCCGATTGCAAGACCCGTTCGCATTCTTTGTGTCCAGTATGACTGGAACCGGCATAGCCGATTTGGCATCACACCTTGCGCAAGCAACTGAGCAGCGCGACGACGTGAATCTCGATCAAGGCTTTCGCCTTTCCATAGACCGTTGCTTTCACGTTAAAGGTGCAGGGGTTGTGGTAACAGGGACCGCAAGTACCGGGTCGGCGACGGTGGGTGACACGCTAACACTTTTACCCCAGGGCCAAGAGATCCGCATACGGGAGTTACGCAGCAATGACCTCGTGAGTGACACAGCCTTGGCTGGGCAGCGTGTCGCCCTGTGTTTAGCAGGCAAAGTAAACGTGGAGGATATCAACCGAGGTGATTGTCTAGTTGATGCCACTTTGGCGCATCAGGCCACGCGCGTTGATGTTCAACTTAGCTTGCTGACCACCTCACCCGTTCCGTTAAAACACCTCTCCCCCGTAAAGGTATACATTGGGGCAAAGCGAATCGGCGCTCGCGTCGCACTGATCGATTGCCAGAGCAATGCCCTAGCGCCGGGACAGGCCACAATGGCACAGCTGATTCTCGAGAAACCTTTGAGCACCATTACCGGCGAACGATTCGTCTTACGCGATGATTCGGAATCGATCAATTTAGGCGGGGGTTTCGTACTCGATCCCTCAGGCCCTAAGCACGGCAAGTCAAAACCAAACCGACTGGTATGGCTACGCGCGCTATCAACTGGCAGCCCCGATAAAGCGCTTGCCTATCTTCTAGCCGGGGATATCTGTATCAACTGGGAGCGGCTTGCCGCCTGCTTTAACATCAAACCCGGGCTATCACCTCCTCTTTTACCAGATACGGCTATTCGTTTTGATCGTGATGACAACACCTGGATCGCAACAAAGGCCGCTATTGCAAAAACACGAGCGTTACTGCTCGGTGCGGTGGCAGACGCCGCTACAGCAGAAAAAATGTTCAGAGGGATCCCACGCGAGCATCTTGTTACCAGTGTGGGACGAGAAACGCATCGCGCTTTGGCGGAGGCGGCACTTCAGATTCTACTGAACAACGGCACGTTAACCGTCACTGGTGGGAGAGTCAGTTCGGCCAACTCGGGCCAGTCCAATGTCGGTGACGAACACTGGTCAGCCATGAAAAGTGTCCTTGACACCGCAGGACTTGAAGTGCCGCTGATTTCCGCGTTGCAGTCTATTGCCCGTTTGTCTGACCTCGATCTAAAGCTAGCTCTCAAGCGTGGTAGTGAGTTGAAACTGCTGCATAGGGTGAACGCCAACCGATACGCGCTAAGCCGCACTTTGACAGCCTTTGCTGAGGCGTCAATTCACCTAGCCGCTGACGACGCCCTTTCGGTGGCTGCCTTTAAAGACCATCTCGACATCGGACGAAAACTCGCAGTTGAAATCCTCGAATTCTTTGACAGTATTAACTTCACACAACGGCGGGGGAACCTGCGAATCATCGTCAATCACAAAGCGCTGCAGCATCGATTAGCGCGATAATCTTATGGAAGAGCGACATCCCCGGTGGGGTGCCTGGTCTTCAAAACCAGTGAGGTGCTGACAAAGCGCCTGGTGGGTTCGACTCCTACCTCTTCCGCCATACTTAGTTGAAGGTCCGGCTAAGTTAAAGCTCCGACTAATCCGTCATTTAAACTATGCCTCCGATACGGTTGACAGACGATACAGTCGTTTAGATATATCCATAACGGAAGAATGAACGGATGGCGGGCATTTATTTATCAGATCTCCCTCAGGGTTTTACCTAGGTGTGTCGGCGGTAGTGGGCTATTGAATTTGCATTGTGCTAATCCGTTGCTACCTTGAGGTAGCGGGCTGCAGCTTCTTGAGGCACATAGAGCAACAGTTAAAAATCATGTAAGAAATATAAAGCGTTATCGTCGCCAGACGACTGAGGAAAAAATCATGAAAATCACAGCGGTTACCACGTGGGAAGGCACGCCTAAGGCCATCGAGTTACTCATTGAAGGGTCGCGGATGTCGGCCGAGGTACATAAAGAAATGGGGGCAAAAAATCCTCGTCTACTCAGAGCCACTGCGGGCGATGATATGCAGACGGCGCACTATCATCTCGATTTCGACTCCCACGCTGCCTACGGTGCATTTGCAGATGCAATGATTTCTTCCGGGTGGTGGAAAGAGCAGATCATTGAGGCCGCGGGCGACGCATACCCTGACCTACAATACATTGATACGATCGTGTATCACGATTGCTTGTCGCTATGACGCACTAAGCTTGTAAATCAGATCCGTGAGTGGAACTGGGCGTGTTTATCTAGCCTGTGGTCGGAGAATATGAACAACAGTAAATAGCGATCTGCTTCACTCAGCCAAAATATCCGTTCCACAACAGCAGCCTGTAAAGGAGGCTTTACTTTTCTCACGGGGTCATCATAAAATGTAAAGCTAACTTTACATTTTCTTCATCAGTGAAGGCATGATCCTATGGCACAAGACGAGAACACATCGCAGTTTCAAAGAGGCATCAACAAGACAACTCGCAGTCTCTTCATTTTTACGAGTCTGTGGGTGCTTAGCACCGCGCTACTCACGTTTGGACCCCAGTTCTGGTGGCATTTCGATCGCTTATCGACCGCTCTCGCCGCCATTGTCAATGTGGTAGCAGGTATCGTGATGATCAGAGCGTTTTTCAATCACCTCCAAAGCATGGACGAGCTGCAACAGCGAACACACCTCGAAGCCATGGCACTGACTCTTGGCGTCACCATGATCTTTACGGTGTTCTACGGAAGTTTCCCGACGGCTCAGATACTGGAAACGACCTATCCATCAGTCATCTTAGTCGTCATGAGCCTGACCTACATCACCGCGGTCATCAGTCTGTGGCTGAAACGGACTCGCGAATGAACAATCGGCTAAAAATTCTTCGAGCAGAGCGTAGTTGGACTCAGGCAAATTTGGCTGAATGCTTGGGTGTTACCCGACAAACCATTAATGCCATTGAAAAGGGTAAATACGATCCAAGCCTGCCCCTCGCCTTCAAAATTGCCGCGCTTTTCGGGGTGCCGATAGAGGCTATATTTTCTCCGGATGGCGAATGAAGAGGAGCGCTTTCCCTAAAACGCATTACTGATCAAGCCGCGCAGACCATGGCGTTTCACGTCCACAATCCCCTGTTGTCCACCCAGCGAATCTGCACTGCGTAACAATATGCCGCTAAGAAAAACAATGGCGTACCCGCGGCCAATGGATAAAAGTAGGCCAGTGGGGTTCCAATGAGGCCACATGCCAAAGAAAAGACCTCAAATCGCATTGCGACTTTCCTGTCTCGAATCCCCCAAAATCCAAACTTCACCCATGTGGGCGCTAAGCCCCACTCCTCCGATTTCTTATCAATCACCGTAATATCTCCCTTTAACGTATCAACATCGACTTCAAAGACCGCCGCA
>CAJYAI010000047.1 GCA_913064725.1 uncultured Alteromonadaceae bacterium
TGGAGCTCATAACCGGATTTGAACCGGTGACCTCTTCCTTACCAAGGAAGTGCTCTACCGACTGAGCTATATGAGCAAAAACTCATCGCCGGAATATGGAGCGGGCAGCGGGGATCGAACCCGCATCATCAGCTTGGAAGGCTGAGGTTCTACCATTGAACTATGCCCGCAGCATTTAACCGCGACGGTGGTCCAACCCAAAGCCTACCGTCATCCAACGGCTCATCGCTTTCGCGACAGGGCTTATCCGGCTCAGCCCCCTTATTTCCACTCATAAACACCACATCGTCGGTGTCTCTATTGTCCCTGGTGGAGGGGGGTGGATTCGAACCACCGAAGCTCGCGCGTCAGATTTACAGTCTGATCCCTTTGGCCACTCGGGAACCCCTCCAGAAGGGCGCACATTCTCTAGATGTCAATGAAGGGTGTCAACACTAAATTTTACCCTCAAAATACCGTTTGGCTCCTGACGGCACAGAGTTTTAAACGCGAGCTTATTTAGAACGCTCGTTTGTCGGGATTCGACCCGTTTTTTTGTGCTGTTTAAACGGAGACCAAAGAGATCAAACGCCAGGCCAATAAGACAACTTTGTAACGCTGCCCTGTGGCTTCTTTTGAGACGCTTTTTCGATGCTGGCCAAACGAGCATGCCCATCATCAACGCCGTCAGCGTACCCAATTACGCAGCACCTTTTGCACGACTCGTATCGACAAATGACAGTTGCGGTTTCGTGCGCATCCCACATTTAAAGAGCTGGTGCAGTACTTCCCGACGCCACACTGCCACAGCACTTACGCAACCGCGAACGCTACATTTACTTAAAAAAAATGGAGCTGGTACTTACTAAAAAATGGAGCTGGCGAGAAACTACTGCCACGAGATAAAAGCGGCAACCCCACCACCGGAGATACGGCGCGAGGCCAAGTTTGACTTAGCCGGGTGATTCCGCCAGCCTCAAAGGTGACACCTACATAGTGTTTGGGGGATCCTCGTGAGACTTATACTGATACTTTTTTTGACTACTGGGATAATGGCCTGCCAGCAGCAATCTGATACTGCGGCCGATACGAGTAGCCCGCTGGTAGTAACGAATACTGGCGCCGCGGGGCCCAAGCTTTATATCTTCGATTGTGGCCGCATGCGCCTCGTGTCGGTCGAGGCTTTCAACCTGAAAGAGACCGACACCGACGTGCGGGAACTGTCAGCACCATGTTACGTGGTGGACCACCCCAAGGGCCAGCTGCTGTGGGATGCAGGTCTACCATCGGAATTTGCCCAGACTGATGGCCCGGTGACCCGCGAGGATGGCATGACCAATTGGCTTGAAGAAACCCTGGCGTCGCAAGTGGCGCGCATGGACCTCGGCTTTGATATGGGTTCGCTTGAGTACGTGGCGTTCTCGCATATCCACTGGGACCACGTGGGGGCATCGAATGATGTCACCAGCGGTACCTGGCTGGTGCAGCAGGGCGATTACGACGCCGCACATGCCGATGGCAATCTAAGCGTACCCGCCGTCCAGCCACACCTGCTGGTTTCTATAAAAGAGCGGCCCACGCAGGTACTGAATGGTGACTATGACGTATTCGGCGACGGCACCGTGCAACTGATTGCGGCAGAAGGACATACGCCTGGGCATCAGGTATTACTCGTTGATCTTGCAGAAACTGGACCCGTGGTGCTCTCGGGCGATCTCTATCACTTCCAGTTCAGCCGAGCGAATAGGGTAGTGCCCTTATTTAACGTGGACGCCGAGCGCACACTTCAATCTATGGACAAGATTGAAGCACTGGTGACCATGACGGGCGCCGACTTCTGGTTACAGCATGATGCGAGCCTATTTGACTCTCAGCAAAAGGCGCCTCGGTTTTATCAGTAGTCAGTGACCCGTCAGGCGCTGGCTTCTCATCTACCTGGCAGGTCACTACTGCTACGGGGCAAATGCGGTAGCGCCTCCGGGAAACTTTGAGACACACAACACAAAGACAGCCCGTGAGAAGTAAAAGCGCGCTCTTCAGGTTGCGGGATATTTTGGGGAGTCATGGAACTACAGTCTCTTAAAGGACTGATTTATGTCGATATTTACAACAAAAAATGGAGCTGGCGAGAGGAATCGAACCCCCGACCGCCTGATTACAAATCAGATGCTCTACCTACTGAGCTACGCCAGCTAGACGTTGGATGACTGGGTCACCACGAAGGGCGCACATGATGGTCAAGAGCCGCGCACAGGTCAAGACCCATTTAGCCAAAAATCTAAGCCGTCAAAAACAAGTCCTTGAACACAATCGCCCTCAACGCCCAGAGCTGCAAGCTCGCCTGCAGACCCACCGGTGATAAACACCCTCGCACTAGGTGCTCTCGCTATAATCTCGCGTGCTGCCGCGTAGAGCGTCAACCAGACGCCTGATTGAACACATTCGGCCGTACTAGCGCCAGGTGCGGTACTGATCGCAACGTGCTCCGAAAAGCGTATGCGGTCTGTGTTCGCGATAAGAGCATCGCGAGCCAAGACCACACCGGGGAAAATATAGCCACCAATATGATGTCCGTTTTCAAGCACATCGATCGTGCAGGCCGTTCCCGCATCGATGATGATGGCAGAGTCCTCGCCTCGCGCAATCACCGCCAAGATAGCGAGCCAGCGGTCAACACCCAGCATCTCGGGTGAGGCGTAAGCGTTCGTGACTCCATGAAACTCGGACGTGCTCGTGGCAAAATGGGGTTCGATGAGCGTCGCTGAACGAAACATAGACCTGAGTTCCGACATGCAGTGTTCACCGCGCACACAAGAAACTGCCGCTGTATAGTCGCCGCCTTGCTCGAGGCTAGCGAGCCATGAACCCAACGCTCCTAGATCGCCGCTTGCCCCATCCACAACAACACCGTCAGATCGCAGCTGCCACTTCACTGACGTATTACCAACGTCTACTAAAATTCGCATAAAACCCACTCTCACTGCGTATCGACGTGCCCTAGACTCACCTCACCTGCATAAAGTGTCGTCATCGCACCCGCAAACTCTACTTGCAAGCCACCATCCGAGGATAGCCCCCGAGCAATGGCGCTCCCCGCCCCCAGCGAGGGAGCACTGATGCGCTTATTGAAAAGAAGATCTCGCTTTGGCCAAGATGATCGCAAGAGGGTTTTCAAGCTGTCATGCGATAGTCGGCAAATGTCGATAATCGTTTTTGCACAGACCGCAGCTACCTCGTCGAACGCGACATCGTGTTCTAATTCTGCATTTAATGAGGTAGCGGGGCGCTGTAAAACATCGGAACTTGGCGCTTGTGCTACATTCAGTCCCAAGCCGATGATGACCGCAAGCTCATCGGCCGAGACGTTGACCGTTTCGATGAGAATACCGCCACACTTTTTGCCGCCCAAATAAATGTCATTGGGCCATTTGATTTTGCAGTCGACACCAAATAAGGCCTCGAACTCGTCAGCTAGGGCGACCGCAATGGTCATAGGTAAAAACGTCAATTCGCTGAGCGGACGCTCACTGTGAAATGCGTAAGACAGGTAAAGATTCCCGACCGGTGGACTTAGCCAGGCCCCTCCTCGGCGACCAACACCTGCCGTCTGCTCTAGCGCCAACAATACATGCTGATCTGAGCTGTCTGCGCTCTCTTTAAGCGCAGTATTGGTCGAGGGAATGCTCTCGACGACATTTACGTACACGCCCTCGTCCAGCGACGCCGCGAGCTTTTGGCGCAATCGGACAGTGTCGGACGGGGCAGCTGGGGAAGTTGGGGAAGTCATCAGTAATAGTATCAGTGATAATGGAGGGGTTCATCGCGTATGGTATACGCTTTACTGAACTCGTGTATCCAATTGGGCTTTAGCATGTACATCGCTTGTCGATCAGTCGCACTCTGTTTATGTCTAGTCATTGGCGCTTTACTCATCGGTCAGCTATGGGTCACATCCCTCAATATGATCAGCCTCTCCGAGGCGGCACGAGGCACCTTATTTCTCCTGGTAGGCTTGGGGCTGATGGGACACCGGCGGCTGAGCCTCGCTCTCAGCGCGCTCCTGTGCCTCCCTGCGTTTCTGGGCCAGATACATCCCCTGGAGCTATCGCTCATTATCATCTGCCAGGCCGTCCTTATCGGGCTAAGCCTCATACTATTGGCGCTGCACTCGTCCAGTAGCGTCAAAAAACCCTAATGCAGGCTCGCATAGTCGACAGCCCGATAGGGCAACTGCAGTTGGTCGCCGAATCGGGCTACGTAACAGAGCTAAACTGGCCCGCCTGCCATCGAGCAGTCGCGCTTCCCTCAGGCAATAACGACGATGTGCTGAGTATCGCTGCCGACGAGCTCTGCCAGTTTTTCCTCGGAAGTAGGCGCGCATTCACGACGCCTATTAATGCCCAAGGTACCAATTTTCAGCTGCGGGTATGGAAAGAGCTACTGACTATTAAGTGGGGGAAAACACGAACCTACAAAGACGTAGCAATGCTCGTAGGCCTGCCAAAAGGCGCTAGAGCTGTCGGTGTCGCCATTGGCCGCAATCCCATTCCGATTTTTATACCGTGCCACCGTGTACTGGGCTCGTCAGGCGCCTTAACTGGATTTTCCGGGGGACTGCCTATTAAGAAGGCACTACTGCTTCAGGAAAACACCCAACCACCTCTTAGCTAGATGCTAAGCATCAATATCTGGGACCAGCTCGTCTTTCAGCCGTTCAATGCCATCACGCAGTCGCAACTTCTCTTTTTTTAGGCGCTGAATCAAAAATCGATCACCCCAGGGATGCGCTTGCAAATCAACCAGTTGACGGTCTATCGAGCGATGCCGTTCTACCATGAGCGACAGGCGCATCTCTGGTGTCATTGACTCGTTTGCCGCAGCCTGAGCCGGGTCCGTTATCATGCGCATGCTCCCCCAAGCATTATGTCAATCAACGCAGGTTGTTGGCCGTCAAGCAAGTCCTGAGTTCAGCGCCTGCGAGAGCGCTGCTGCATAATCAACATCAGGATCAGCGCTTGCGACAAAAGGCTTGGCCAACAAATCCGCGCTGCAATTATACCGGATTTGACTGCCATACATGTCGGTAACGCGACCACCGGCGGCTCTTATAAGCGCATCACCAGCCGCCACGTCCCATTCGCTGCACGCAGACGTTCGCGGATAAACATCGGCAAGGCCGCCTGCCACGTCACAAAACTTAACCGCACTGCCAGAATTCACTCTCCGAACATCACCAAACTCAGAGGTAAGACTCTCGATTAAAGCTGTCACGCGCTTGGGCGAATGTCTGTGACTTGCCAGCATTGTTAGAGGCCGCGAGCAGTCTCTTGCCTGCGTCGTGATAACCTCGCCGACCAAACCACAGGCCTCCGGAAATACCGCTGCGCCATTGTCCACAACACCCAGCCAATGCTCATGCCTACAGGGAATTGATATGAGCCCAAGCTCTGAAAATCCGCCAATCACGAGCGCAATATTAATGGTGAATTGATCGGTCCTCTCAATAAACTCTTTGGTGCCGTCAAGAGGATCAATGACCCAACACACTGGCCAAGACAGTCTATTTTCGATGTCTTGTGTCGTTGACTCCTCTGATAAAACGGGAATCGTCAACGACAGTTGCTTCAACTGAGCGCTTAGCAGCTTATGTAGCGCAGTGTCTGCGTCAGTCAGGGGCGTTGAGTCGCCCTTTCGAGTCACTTCGAGCTGGTGGGCCACGCTGTAGAACCCCCGTGCCACGTCGGCTGCGCGATCTGCAATCAAAAGCAATTCGCGCAGGAGATCGTGCAACGACACATTGTGTTTTTCTAACACTGCGCTCAAACGGGTATTCTTGTTAGTCTGTCGCCACCACATTAACGAAGCCTAACACCACATGAAGCTCGAAAGCGGACCTGACGGGATTGTTACAGCGGTAGATTGGACAGAAGTTAACCACGTCTTGCTCGATATGGATGGCACGCTATTGGATCTCGCCTTCGATAATGATTTTTGGGGTCTGCGAATTCACGAAAAATACGCTGAGCTCAACAATACGACTGTTGACGAGACTCGCGCTCGTTTCGGCTCCGTCTTTCATAGCGTCGAAGGGACGTTGAACTGGTACTCAACAGACTTTTGGAGCAATCAGTATGGCTTTGACGTTATCGAACACTCCCGAGCATTTGCGGGCGGAATTAAATGGCTACCATTTGCAAAGGCGTTTCTATCGGGTCTGCGACAAAATGGGATTCGGACAACAATTGTGACGAATGCCCATCCCGATATTGTATCGTTGAAGCACGCTGCACTGGGCATCAGGGATTTTGTCGACGAGACTATTAGCAGCCACACACTGGGACACGCGAAAGAATCTCCAACATTCTGGCTGCAGCTACAGCAGTGCTGCAGATTTGATAGTGAGACAACGCTCTTTTTTGACGACTCAGCTCCGGTCATCAATGCAGCGCTGGCCTTTGGCCTGCAAGGGGCAATTACCGTGTGTTGCCCGGACTCTGGGCGAGACAGACGTGCTGCAGCATCACAATACGCAATTGACGACTTTCAACAGTTAACCACTGGCTTAACGCAACGGAGTTCAACGTGATGGAGCGCCTGCGCGTAGACAAGTGGTTGTGGGCGGCGCGATTTTTCAAAACCCGTTCTATAGCAAAGAGCGCTATCGAAGGGGGTAAGGTGCATCTTGACGGGCAGCGCGTGAAAGTATCGCGAGAAATTGGGGTCGGAGAAAAACTGACCATTAAACAAGGCTGGGACGAAAAGGAGATTGTGGTTAAGGCACTCAGCGATCGGAGAGGACCGGCTCCGACTGCAAGAGACTTATACGATGAAACACAGGCGAGTATCGAAAAACGCGAACGCGAGGCGCAAGCCCGAAAAGCCGCCGGTGGCGCCGTGGTGCGACCAGCTCACAAGCCCGGCAAGCACCAACGCAAGGCACTTGAGCGACTCCGTAAACAGTTTGACAACTAACTTGGTTCAGATAGCTCGGACTCGCCAGCGGTAACTCGATTACGCCCGTTTGTCTTACTCAGATAAAGTGCGTCGTCTGCGGTTTTTAGTAAATCATCAAATTCGAGCTCCCACTCAGGAACACAGGAAACCACACCAATAGAGACTGTTACATACTCAGCGGTCAGCGATTTTTCGTGTGGAATCTTAAGCCCCAGCACTTTCATACGAAGCTCTTCAGCCAGATCCAGCGCCCCAGACCGATTGACGTTTGGATAGAAAAGGATGAACTCCTCGCCTCCCATACGAGCTGCGAACTCACCAGCTCGACTTGTCATCTCGAGCATGACATCGGCTAATCGCTGTAAAACTTCATCGCCCGCGGGATGTCCATAATTGTCGTTGTAGGTTTTGAAATGGTCCACGTCGAGTGCAATAACGGCAATCGGCAGCTGCATTCGCTTCATGCGCGCCAGCTCATCATTGATAATAATGTTCACACCCCGACGGTTCCTGAGCCCAGTGAGCTCGTCGATAGTTGCCTGCTCGGCAAGCTGACGCCTGGCATCTTGCAGTTGGAGATTACGGGTTTTAAGGCTATCGGTCAGCGAGGCAAGGTCTTTGCTCATTGCCGCGCGCTCTAGGCTGGTCTCCACCATCTCCGAAAATGCCCCGCTCATCCAATCGCTGGCTACGACAAGGAAGACCGACAAACCCACCAATAAGACAGCAAACCCGCTGTTGAATGGCCGATCTCCAGCGAACCATGCCAACCACATGGCAATGACGCCTAAAGAAAAAGTTAGCTGTATGAGGTACGCCTGTCTGATAACGACCGAGACGGCTATTGTCACAACCGATACGATGACGATGACACAGATGCACAGGTAAAAAATGAGATCCGACAAATAGGCATCAAGCCAAATCAAGGTGCCGCTCCAAACAGCCCCTGACAGCAACGCGTGAGTAAAAAGCTCGTTCAGCACTGCGGGCCGATGCGTAAAATGCCGACCCGCCACGAGTATCCGGTTAACTCGCCGCGACCACCACAAATTTAGAAGTAAGAGAGCCGCGGCCCAGCCCAGCATCACCTGAACATCAAGACTGTAAAAGCCCGCCAAACCCAGACCTACGATCCCCAACAGCTGGGCTCCCACACCCGCGTACCGACTGCCACGCAAATGTAATTCGAGCTTTGCAGAGATGATTTGATTGTCAGCTATCCGACGTTGATACAGCATGAGCCTGCTCTGATCTCTCTTCCGAATCGATTGCAAGTATGCAGGAAGTAAGCCACGGGGCATACTAGTTGGCCACGGGGGTCTGAGAGGGGATAAACAATGTTTCGCGTTGCATGGATCCTTGTGCTGACACCACTTGTGGTTGTCGCGCTAAAGCTGACCGTTTTAGATCCAAATGCAAAGAATATTTCTTGCTCGCAAGCGCAGGAAGCATTTGAAGCTCAGGACTTCGGCGAAGTCATGCCCTCAGAGCCGGTGCTGTTACTCGGAAATCGACGAGTTATGCACTGGAGCCGCGTGCCCCAGAAATTTGGCAACGCAGTTGTTTTGAAGCGCACCACTGCCGGCCTCAGCCCAAACAATCTAGATGCCTGCTTTCCTCGACTAGTCGGTCACTATCAGCCCCGCAGCATTCTTCTCTTTATCGATACGGGGTACGCGCTCACGGTCACACCAAGCGACCTTTTGTCAGCCTTGGAAGGCATCATGGACCAACGCGCCATGTATGAGCTGAGGTTTGAACTGGCGATTATCGCACCGATCGCCAGTCCTAGACTGTCATCCTCAGATCGCCAGACGCTGGCTCGACTAAACAACAGTCTTAGCAGCTGGTCTGCATCGAAACTCGGAACACGATTTATCTCGGTTGATCATCTATTTCAGGATGTCGACGGCGAGGTCAGCCCTAAGCACTTTTGGCCAGACGGCAACACACTAACCGATCGCGGTTACGCTATATTGAGTGATATGCTCGTCACGTCGGCAAAAGAGCGTAAAAAAGAATTTACCGGTATAGTGTCAAAATGAATTTCGATCAACTGCCATTAACAGCGCCAGAGACGCCACTACTAGAGCGAATCGACAGTGCGGAGCGCGAAATAGCGACACTGACGAGTGCCGAATTAGTTGCACTGGCAGATGAGCTGCGAGAATTTCTCCTCTACTCGGTTTCGACGACGGGGGGCCATTTTGGTGCCGGTCTGGGCGTAGTTGAGCTTACCGTCGCCCTTCATCATGTCTTCAACACGCCCGATGATCGAATCGTTTGGGATGTTGGTCATCAGTGTTATCCGCACAAAGTGCTAACAGGACGGCGACACCGCATGTCGTCCATGCGGCAGAAAAGTGGGCTGAGCGGATTCCCCAAGCGCAGTGAAAGCGAATTCGACACCTTTGGTGTTGGCCACTCTTCCACGAGTATCTCGGCGGCTATGGGTATGGCGTTAGCCGCGCGGCAACAGGGCATTAATCGGAAGGTCGCTGCGGTCATTGGCGATGGCGCCATTACAGGTGGAATGGCCTTTGAAGCGTTAGCACACGCAGGGCATGAACGGCCCAACATGCTGCTAATCCTCAACGACAATCAGATGTCGATTGGCCACAATACGGGCGGTCTTGCTAGTTATTTTGCGCGAATTTGGGCGACGCAGACTTACTTGACGCTGCGAGAGACGTCCAAAAAACTTCTCGAGCATGTGAAACCGGCCTGGGATCTGGCAAAGCGAACCGAGGAGCACATGAAGGGGATGGTCGCACCCGGCACCCTGTTTGAAGAGCTGGGCTGGCACTACATTGGGCCTCTAGATGGGCATGACTTGCCCTCTCTAGTCGAGGTTCTGAAGCGAGTATCAGCGCTCAGTGGCCCACAAATTCTGCACATTCGCACCATAAAAGGTAAAGGCTTTACTCCCGCGGAGGAAGATCCCATCGGCTATCATGCGCTGGGTAAGATCGAGCCAAATAAAACCACGAAAACCGCATCGCCGAGCGCACCGAAACCACCCAAGTATCAGGATGTATTTGGCCAGTGGTTGTGCGATACGGCCGAGGTTGACCCGCTAGTTGCCGGAATCACACCAGCCATGTGTGAGGGCTCTGGTATGGTTAATTTTGCAGCCGCTTATCCCGACCGATATTACGACGTTGCGATCGCCGAGCAGCACGCGGTCACACTCGCTGCGGGTATGGCTTGCGACGGCCTAAAACCGGTTGTTGCCATATACTCCACATTTCTTCAGCGCGGCTATGATCAACTGATCCACGATGTCGCTCTGCAAAATTTAGATGTGACGTTCGCTATCGATAGGGCTGGCCTGGTGGGTCAAGATGGTGCCACCCACCACGGCGCCTTCGACTTGAGCTATCTGCGTTGCATACCCAACCTCATCGTCGCCGCGCCCAGCAATGAGAATGACTGTAGGCAAATGTTGGTTAGTGCTTACAATCACTCAGGTCCCTCTGCCGTGCGATATCCACGGGGGGAAGGGACAGGTGTCCGCATGGAGCCCGAATTGCTCGGCCTAGAGATTGGTAAGGGCTGTGTCGTTCGAGAGGGGCGCGATGTCGCTATTTTGAGTTTTGGCGCGCTATTGTCTGAGGCTCAAAAGGCGGCGGAACTGCTTGATGCCACGGTTGCCGATATGCGCTGGGTAAAGCCGCTAGACGCTGATCTTATTCGCGACCTCACGCAGAGCCACAGCTTGTTCATAACGCTTGAAGAAAATGTCGTGGCGGGTGGCGCCGGAAGTGCGGTTGCCGAATACCTTTCCGAACACGGCATAGACATTGAAATTCGACACGTCGGTATCGGTGATCGTTTCATCGATCATGCGAGTCAAACGGAGACTCGAGCAGATGCAGGCGTTACCTGCGACGCTATTGTGGCTCAGGCCAGAGCGAGCCGAAGTCAAATCGGTATCGCCAAAGCAGCGGTAGCGTCATGACAAAGCAGCACAAGGAACAAAAACTAAGCGAGCAAATAGAGGCGCTTTCTGCATTGGTCAAACGATTGGAAGACCCCTCTATCGAGCTGGAAGATGCACTTACAGTCTATGAATCGGGCATGAAGATAGCGGAAGCCGCCCAAAAGGCGTTGGAAGACGCCGAACAGCGGATAGAAACCATATCCAGCAACCCCGAGAAGTGAGGCTGCAGATTTACTCCCAATGGGCGCCATAAGTCGACAATCAGTCTCGACCGTTGCCTGCAGTGATCCGCAGCTAGAGGCCGCACTGACCTACGCACTATCCAATCCAGGAAAACAGTTACGAAGCAAGCTTTGTAGAGAAACAGCAGCGATGATCGCGGGTCGAGCACTGCACAGTGCTGAACGAGCGGGTGAGGCAGTAGAATTTCTTCACACCTACTCCCTCATCCATGATGACCTGCCATCAATGGATGATGACGATCTCCGACGCGGCCAGCCAACGCTCCACAAACAGTTTGATGAGGCGACGGCTATTTTAGTCGGTGATGGTCTGCAGGCACTCGCTTTTGAATGGATCGTAGACACGCCCGAACTAGGCGCTGATCAGCAAGTCCAGCTTATCAAACTGTTGAGTCATTCAGTGGGTTTTGACGGCATGGTTGGCGGACAGGCAATGGATATCGCCGCAGAAGGCGGGTCAGTCGATGTTACTCACCTAGAACAAGTCCACGCACGTAAGACAGGTGCGCTCATAGTTGCTGCTGTTATGGCCGGGGCTATTTGTGCCGGCGCTACAACTGCACAGGAGACCGCACTGACCATATTCGCTAAGCGAGTCGGCCTCGCATTCCAAGTGATGGATGATGTATTGGATGTTACCGCAACTTCGGAAGAACTGGGAAAAACGGCTGGTAAGGATATCGACGCTGAAAAATCAACGTACGTGGGATCAATGGGTGTCGATGCCGCGAGAGCCTATGCCGACCGCCTGTTGCAGGAGGCACTCGACGCTCTCAGCAGCTTTGGTGCGGCGGCGGGAGAACTGAAGCAGATTGGACAGGCGATGGTTCATCGGTCGTCCTGACCATCAATGACCGTAAACACCAAGCGTTGGCCGACCTCGAGCTACTCTTACTTGCTATCGCACACTCATATCGACGCAACTAGCGCTACATAACAAAAACCAAGAACGCAAAGCGCCCCCATTATCGCCGCTGCAATATCGTCTATCATGACACCTAACCCGCCCCCAATGGCACGATCAAGCCAACCGACAGGCCATGGTTTGACGATATCAAACAGTCGGAAGCTAACAAAGGCCAGCAGCAATAGTAGATAAGGATCAACGGCAGCGCGTAACCACCATCCGAGTATCAAGGTGCTGACGCAGACGCCGACCACTTCATCGATCACAATTATCTGAGCGTCATGCTGCCCCGACACTTGCTCAAGGTGATTGGCTGACCACAGACCCAACGCAAATAGAAAAGCGACACCCATGCCTGCAGTTAACAGCGGCATCTGCAGCAGGACCCAAGCCAATGGCAGGGCGGAGATACTACCTGCTGTACCGGGTGCGAGGGGCGATAAGCCTGTGCCGAAAAAAGTGGCGACGATGAAAGGTAGTCGCCGAGCCCGAATACCATCTTCAGTGAAAGTGGTCATAGCCAGTCTCCTCGAGTGTTAGACCGCAGTCGACCCCTTCTCCCGCTTCAACCGATCCTATGACAACCGTACCGTCGGGGATATCGCAGTCAGCAGGAAGGGTAAATAACAGCTCGTAGTCCTCTCCACCCGTCAGCGCTAACTGTAGCGCGTGCCTGTCCCCGGCCGCCTCAATCAATGGCGTCGATAAAGGAATGGCGTCTTGATGGATAACGAGCCGGCAACCACTGGCATTCGCAATGTGGCTTGCATCCTGAAGCAGACCGTCGGAGACATCAATGCAGCTGGTTGCAAGGCCACGAAGCGCGATACCGAGGTCAATGCGCGCCAAGGGGAAGCTCAATCTATTCACCAAGTACTCTTGAGCGTCAAAATCGATATCAATGCCACGGTGCTTACCCTGCACAAGCGACAGACCAAAGGCGGCGTCGCCAAGCGTGCCACTGACACAGACACGGTCGCCTACGTGGGCCCCCGACCGAAGTAACTTTTGTCCGCGGGGGCAAAACCCCATGACGGTAACCGTTAGTGCCAGAGGTCCGCGAGTCGTGTCGCCACCCACTAATGGCAGCGCATAGTGACGGCATGCCTGTGCCAGTCCTTGTGACAAACCGTGTAACCATAGATCGTCAACGCTCGGCATCGTCAGTCCTAGGGTCATGGCTAGAGGCTCAGCGCCCATGGCAGCCAGGTCACTAGCAGCAGACGCCACTGCTTTGTAGCCAACGTGCTCTGAGAAGGTGTCGTCGGTGAAGTGAGTACCCAATACCGAGCTATCGGTGGACACTATCAACTCCGAGTCAGGCGGCACGCTGAGGGCTGCGGCATCATCTCCTACCGAGAGCTCAACGCGCCGACCAGCGCCCAAAGACGAAAAATAGCGTGCTATGACGTCAAATTCGCTCACGATCCGAGTTTCATTGCTCCGCGAGTTCGTGGGCCCGCAATGTTAGACCGACCTGGTCCAGCACACCGTTGATATAGCGATAAGAATCGGTTGCACCAAACTTTTTCGCAAGTGCAACGGTCTCATTGAGCGTCACTTTGGCGGGCACATCGATTCGATCAAGCAGCTCAAACGTACCTAGACGCAATAGATTTCGCTCGATGCAGTCTAGTACCGCCAACTCGCGATCGAGAAAGGGCTCGAACAGAGCATCTAACTCCTCGGATCGCTGGGTAATTGCGACCAGCATATCGTTGAAGTATTCACCGTCGACGTTGGCGAAGTCATTGTCGGTACGAAATTCAGCTTCAATAGACGATGGCGTAGAGCCTGTCATGGACCACTGATAAAGCGCCTGAATACAAAAATGCCGCGCTCGCCGACGTTGCGCGGCCAGCACGTTAATCGCCGTCATCCGGCTTTCAGTGCCGCCAATAAGCTGACCATTTCGATAGCGCTGGTGGCCGCTTCCGCGCCCTTGTTACCCGCCTTCGTACCAGACCGCTCGATCGCCTGCTCTATCGAATCCACTGTCAAAACACCAAAGGCTATTGGAACACCTGAGTCGAGCGACACTTGTGCAATCCCTTTCGTACACTCACCGGCCACGTGTTCGAAATGCGGCGTGCCGCCACGAATAACGGCGCCCAGCGCAACAATTGCATCGACATTACCCTGCTTTACAACAGCCTGGCAGACCAAGGGGATTTCAAAGGCGCCTGGCGCTCTGACGATGTGCAACTGATCCTCAGACACACCATGGCGTTTAAGTGTATCAATCGCACCCTCGAGTAAATGCTCGACAACAAAGCTATTCCAACGTCCTACGACAAGGACAAAACGCCCGGAGACACCGCTTAGCTGACCTTCCGTACTCGCAATTGTATTTGACGCCATATTCGTTCTCCTCACTAGGCCTTGGATACTTCACCTGACTTTATGAACTCGGGCTCTATGAACTCAACGACTTCAAGCCCAAACCCCTCTAACGCATTGTACTTCACAGGTGCACCCATGAGGCGAATTTTACCGACACCTAAATCGCGTAAAATTTGTGCGCCCATACCCACCTGAGAGTAGCCAACACCCTGCTTGTGAGAATCATCGGGTAAATTGGAGCCCAATGCAGCGTCCACTTGAGCTAACAAATCGGAGTCCGTTTCTTCTTTGTTGATCAGCACTAAAACCCCTGCCCCCTCCAAAGCGATGCGAGCTAAGCTCTCCTGAATCGACCACGACGCACGATCAGCTGCTGTGACCGCCACCAGGTCGCGCAACGACGCGGCAGTGTGTACCCGCACCAGAGTTGGTGTGTCGATCTGCACATCACCACGACTCAATGCAAGATGGATATGGCCCTGCGTGCTCTCTCGATAGACCCGCAGCAAAAACTCGCCGTGCTGGGTGGGTACAGCACCACGACGTATGACTTCAACCGTTCGGGAGTGGTTGAGTCGATAATCAACCAAGTCGGTTACTCTGCCAACTTTCAAGTCGTGTTGATCGGCGAACTCTACCAATGCTGCAGCGTCTGCGAGGTCACCATGGGCATCAAGCACCTCGGCAAAAGCGGCTGCAGGCGTAAGTCCTGCCAAGGTCGCTAAATCAACGCCAGCTTCTGCCGCTCCAGTCCGGATGAGTACACCACCTGCCAGGGTTGCTACCGGAAAGATGTGGCCTGGCTGAACTAAATCTGATGGCTTTGCGTCAGACGCGACTGCCACCCGCACCGTTCGGGCACGATCCACCGCCGAAATGCCGGTATCAATGCCGGTGCTCGCTTCAATAGACAGCTTTACCGAGCCAGATGTCGCCGGGTCGACCATTGGCGCAAGACTCAGCTGCTCACACCGCTCTTCGGTCAGGGCGAGGCTGACCAGTCCGCGTGCCTGGCGCGCCATGAAGGTGATGTGCGAAGCCTCACAATATTCGGCCGCCATTGCCACGACGCCGGTCTGCTCACCGTCGCTTTGATCCAACACCAGCAGAACCATTTCACCGCGCCTGAACTCACTGATGAGCTGATCAGCCGAGATCGGTGGCACCAGATCAATCATGGTGATACCCCGCGTTCTTTAGGGTGTCCAGAGAAATGCCTTCCGAAGTCGGCACAACACCGGACTCCAACAATCGCTCGAGATAGCGTGCAATGATGTCCACTTCTAAATTGACCTCGGTGCCCACGGCGTAGTGGCTAAACACCGTTTCCTCCCACGTCTGAGGAATAATATTGAGCTCAAAGCGTGAGCCATCGACCGCATTGACCGTCAGACTTGTCCCGTCTACGCAAATGCTGCCCTTGGACGCGATGTACCGGGCAAGTCCAGCGGGCGCTTGAATGGAGACACGCCATGACCTGGCATCACGGCTCAGTGCCACTACCGTGCCCAAACCATCGACATGACCACTGACTAAGTGCCCCCCCAAAGCAGTTGTTGGGGTCAGTGACTTCTCAAGATTCACAGCGCTCCCAATCGAAATGCTTTTCAGCGAGGTTAAAGACAAAGTCTCTGTCGAGACATCAGCCCAATAACCGTCGCCGGGCAGCGCAGTCACCGTTAGACAGACGCCGTTAGTAGCAATGCTGTCACCCAGCTTGACGTCAGACAGGGGCAATTTGCCTGTTTTAATACGTAATTTAACGTCGCCGCCTGACTGCTCTATCGCGGCGACTTCGCCAAGGGCTTGAATGATTCCCGTAAACATAATCTTCTCTTTTGGGCGTTACGCACGAAACGGTATCGTCAGGCGTTTATCTTCTGGCGCATGGTAATACGCACATCATCGCCAATCAGGTCGTGCGAGATGATGGAATAACGATTGGCTTGCTCGAGCGAGGCAAATGTTGCCCGATGAGCAGGTCGCGCGTCAGCGCCTAGCATAACCGGAGCTACGTAAATCAGCCATTGATCAATCAATCCGGCTTGCTCAAGCGAGCCCACAAGTGTGGCACCAGCCTCGACTAAAATCTCATTGGCGCCCTGCTCGCCCAACCACATCAGCAGTTGCTGCAGATCTAATCCACTGTCAGTCGTTGCGACCACTTGTTGACTCACTGACTTCGGTACATCGAGCGGTAGGGCCGCACCTGGCGCTGTAAACACGGTCGTCTGAGCATCGCCGTGGAGCACTCGCGCAGTCGACTTAGTGCGCGCGTTGGTATCAACGACCGCGCGTGGGGTTGGCCTAGCCATGGCCCTCTCCCAATCATCGGCGTCCAGCCGATTAGCACAAGGCCTCAGCGTGAGAGCGCAATCATCAGCCTCCACGGTTCCAATACCGGTCAGAATGACATCGGAGCTGGCGCGCCATGCCTGCACATCGGCGCGGGCTTCAACGCCGGTAATCCATTGGCTCTCGCCCGATGCCATCGCGGTCCGACCATCCGCAGACATCGCCATCTTGACAGTTACCCTGCCGTAGCCACGCCGGAGCCGCAAAAAAAATCCTGCAAGATCATGCGATGCCTCAGCCTCGCAGACGCCTCGAAGCACTTCTATACCCGCCGCTGTAAGACGCGATATACCGCTTCCAGAAACACGGGGATCGGGGTCTTCACACGCAATCACAACACGCGCGATCCCAGCTGAAATAAGCGCATCAACACAAGGTGGCGTCCGCCCCGTGTGGCTGCAAGGCTCAAGCGTGACGTACACAGTCGCGCCAGCCACATCAGCGATATCGGCCACTTGTGATAACGCGTGGACCTCGGCATGTGGCTCACCGACGGGGTGCGTAAAACCGGTTGCCAGTAACCTATCGTCTTTTACAACGACACAGCCAACCGCTGGGTTGGGTGCTGACCAAATCCGCGCTCGATGTCCAGCCGCCATAGCCAAACGCATCCAGTACTCGTCCGAATGACTCATTGCGCTTTAGGTCTGTGGATCGGCTTCGAGTGACGCAATGGCATCTCGGAATTCGGAAAGATCCTCAAAGCTACGATAGACAGAAGCAAAACGCACATAGGCGACTTGATCAAGCCGCTTGAGTGCGTCCATGACTAGCTCACCAACGACACGCGATCCAAGTTCGCGCTCGCCCGTGGCACGCAAGCGGTTTTTCATCTGACCTATCTCAGTCTCGATCGCCTCAACTGACACAGGTCGCTTTTCTAACGCGCGCTGTAAGCCTGCGCGGAGCTTGTTCTCGTCAAATGGCTCGCGACTACCGTCTTGTTTGATGACCCTCGGCATGACGAGCTCAGCAGCTTCATACGTGGTAAATCGCTCTTTACAACCAACGCACTCACGGCGGCGCCGAACCTGCCCACCGTCAGCGACAAGTCTCGAATCAATGACTTTGGTATCATCAGCAGCACAAAATGGACAAAACACGCGCTTTAACCCGCCTTATTCGGCATACACGGGGAATCGAGCACACAGCGTTTTCACGCTCTCACGCACACGCTCAATGACGGTCTCGGTATCGTCAGACTCCAAACTCTCCAGCACGTCACACATCCAATGGGTCAGTTGCCGCGTTTCGTCATCGGCGAACCCGCGTGTTGTGATAGCGGGTGTGCCAAGTCGCAGGCCCGAGGTAACGAAGGGCGAGCGCGGATCATTGGGTACAGCATTTTTATTTACCGTGATGTAGGCCCTACCCAATGCCGCGTCAGCATCCTTGCCGGTATAGCTCTTATCGCGCAGATCAAGAAGCATCAAATGGTTGTCAGTACCACCAGATACCAAGTTATAACCTCGCGCTACAAATGTGCTCGCCATCACTTTGGCGTTTTGCACGACTTGCTTTTGATAGTCCACAAATTCAGGTTCCATCGCCTCTTTAAACGCCACCGCCTTGGCAGCAATAGCGTGCATCAGCGGTCCACCCTGTGCACCGGGGAAAATCGCAGAATTTAACTTCTTGTGGAGATCTGCGTTGTCGCGCGCAAGAATCAGTCCCGAACGCGGTCCACGAAGCGTCTTGTGTGTCGTCGTAGTCACAACATCTGCGTGAGGGACAGGGTTGGGGTAGACGCCAGCTGCCACCAAGCCCGCCACATGCGCCATATCGACCAATAAGTAGGCACCAACCGCATCTGCGATCTCGCGAAACTTACTCCAGTCCATGATGCGGCTGTACGCGCTAAAGCCACCGATAATCAATTTGGGCTTGTGCTCAAGCGCCATGGCCATTAAATCGTCGTAGTTAATCTCGCCGGTCGCCGTATCAATACCGTACTGGACTGGGTTGTAGATCTTGCCGGAGAAGTTCACGCCTGCGCCGTGCGTCAAGTGCCCCCCGTCAGCCAAGCTCATTCCCATGACCGTATCACCAGGCTGCAGTAGTGCATGAAACACAGCGATATTGGCACTCGAACCGGAGTGTGGCTGCACGTTTGCGTAGGCCGCACCAAAAAGAGCTTTGGCGCGCTCTATCGCAAGCACTTCAGCCCTATCGACAAACTCGCATCCACCGTAGTAGCGCTTGCCGGGGTACCCCTCGGCGTATTTGTTAGTCAAAACACTACCCTGCGCCTCTAATACGCGCGGGCTCGCGTAATTCTCAGAGGCAATCAGCTCAATGTGCTCTTCTTGCCGCTGCGTCTCGAGACGCATTGCGTCCCACAGTTCGCTGTCAAATGATGCAATGGTCTGTGCTGCGGTATAACCGTGGCCTGTCGGGGTTTTTGCTGCCTGGTTCATTAAGGATTGCTCCAGAAAATCGGTTTAATGAGTACGAGAAAATCGACGATGTGGTGCATGATAGCGCAGCTGTGCACACCATGCAGTGGAATGCGTATTTTTACCTCAGGGCGCCTAGCAAAAACGAGGAATTTTTATATTTTTCGACACAAGGCAGCGCTGTCATCTTAGCGACATAAAAGTGAAATATATTCTCAGGCTCAGCGATTCGAGGTGTGTTATTGATGCGTATTAGCATTTTCGGCAGTGGCTATGTGGGCTTGGTGCAGGCCGCTATCTTTGCCGATGTCGGGCACAGCGTCATCTGCATGGATGTTGATGCTGACAGAATCGAGCGGCTGCGTCAGGGGCAAGTTCCCTTCTTCGAACCCGGTCTCAGCACCATGGTCCTGCAGGGCGTCAAGGATGGGCTACTTACCTTCACCCACGACACACAAACTGCCGTGCAGAATAGCGATTACTTGTTTATCTGCGTTGGCACACCTGCAGGAGACGATGGCGGCGCGGATCTCAGATATGTCATGAGTGTGGCCGATGGCATTGCCGAGCATATCAACGGGCGGAAAGTCATCGTTAATAAATCGACAGTGCCTGTCGGTACGGTCGACGCTGTTACGGAGCGCATCGCCACGGGTCTGAAAAAATTCGGACGCGACCATTCGTTTGAAGTGTGCTCGAATCCTGAATTTCTCAAAGAGGGCTCTGCCGTTGCCGACGCAAGGCGACCAGATCGGATTATTGTGGGCGCCAAGTCCACCGAGACTCAGGAAGAGTTTCGGCGTATGTACGCCGCCTTTAACCGCAACCACGACAAACTAATGTTCATGGACCCCCGAAGTGCCGAACTCACCAAGTATGCCGCCAATGCCATGCTTGCAACCAAAATCAGCTTCATCAATGAAGTCGCTAACATCGCCGAAACCGTAGGTGCCGACATCGAGCTCGTTCGCCAAGGTATTGGCTCAGATCCGCGAATTGGTTACCAGTTCATCTACCCGGGCGCTGGCTATGGTGGCTCCTGTTTTCCAAAAGATGTGCGCGCCCTGAAGCACCTCGCGCAATCGAAAGGTTGCCAAGCGTCGATACTGACCGCCGTTCACGACACCAATCAGCGACAAAAAAACAAACCTGCCGAGCGCGTCATAGAGCGCCTTGGGGCCAATCTCAGCGGAAAAACCGTGGCGGTTTGGGGCCTTTCTTTCAAACCCAACACGGATGATATACGCGAAGCACCCAGCCTATCGCTGCTCGAGCATATTTGGTCTTGTGGCGGTTCAGTTCGCGCCTTTGACCCTGAAGCCATGGCGGTCTGTCATGAGCTCTACGGGGATCGTGACGACATGACCTACGTAGAGAATAAGTATGACGCCCTCAAGGGCGCCGATTGCGTGGTTATCTGTACCGAGTGGAAGACGTTCTGGTCGCCCGATTTTGAGATCATAAAAGACGCCCTCAAAGAGCCCATCGTGATCGATGGACGTAACTTATACGATCCAAAGCACCTCGCAGCGATGGGTATCGAATACTATGGTATTGGGCGGGGATTATCGGTAGCACACCCTTGAATAAACACACCTTAGGCTGGCGAGAATGGGTAGAGTTGCCGGATCTCGCCATAGGCCCCATTAAAGCAAAGGTGGATACGGGCGCACGCACCAGCGCACTGCATGCCGTTAATGTGGACCTATTCGAGCGCGACGAGCAGATCTGGGTCTCATTTGTCTTTGAAAACGAGGACGGATCGCTTGGAGGCCTGAACGAGACGCCCGTCCTTGAGTTTCGTGACGTCACTAACTCCGGCGGGCAGAGCGAGTCGCGCCCGGTCATTCAGACTCCCGTAAAGCTCGGCACTGTCTACAAGATGGTCGAGCTGACGCTAACCCAACGCGACAACATGGTGTACCGCATGCTTTTGGGTCGCACCACCTTGTCATCCGACTTTATTGTCGCGCCTTCAGAAAGTTTTGTCCTAGGCGGCACCGATACCGAACCTGGAACCCCTCAATGAAAATAGCGATTCTCTCGCGTAACCCCGACCTCTACAGCACAAGCCGACTAAAAGAGGAGGCCGAGAAAAAAACACACGACTGCCGTGTTATCGACACGCTGAAATGCTCAAT